>JAGZLX010000032.1 GCA_018364485.1 Granulicatella adiacens | reverse complement strand
ACTAAAGCTTGATTTAGAAAAAACTGAGCGATTAGATAAAGTATTAACCACTAGACTTGGTTTAAGTAGAAGTACAATTCAAAGTTGGTTAAAGGCAGGGCTTGTATCTGTTAATGGTGAAGTGGTGAAATCCAATTATAAAGCGCAAAATGGAGACGTAGTGACAATTCTTCAAAGAGAGGAAGAAGCTATTACCATTCAACCTGAGGATATTCCGCTAGATATCGTGTTTGAAGATGATTCATTAATTGTAGTAAATAAACCAAGTGGAATGGTTGTTCATCCGTCAAAAGGACACTATAGTGGAACTCTAGTGAATGCACTTCTTTATCATTCGAATAGTTTATCAGATAGCACTAGTGAAGAAATATACCGTCCGGGTCTTGTTCACCGTATCGACAAAGACACAAGCGGATTATTAGTCATTGCTAAAAATAATGATGTGCATCAAAAGTTAGCACAGCAGATTAGTGAGAATAAAATGAACCGTGAGTATATCGCCATTGTAGATGGTCATTTTGCACATGAAACAGGTGTGATTGATGCTCCATTATCTCGTCATCAAACGAATCGTTTAAAACGAGTAGTCGAAAAGGGCGGAAAGAATGCCATTACGCATTTCGAAGTGTTAGATTCGTTCTCAGATTATTCACTCGTGTCTTGTCGATTAGAGACAGGTCGTACGCACCAAATCAGAGCTCATATGGAATTCATTAAGCATCCGATCGTAAATGATCCTTTGTATCATCCAAAAGGGAAACACGCAACTTCATTTGGACAATTTTTACATGCAAGAACACTAAGTTTTACTCATCCGGTAACTGGAGAATCATTAAACTTTCAAGTGGAACCGCCAAAGGAATTCGAGGACTTTATCCATTTGAATAAAGGTCGTTTTGTAGAGTAGAGGTGACGGTGATGAAAGAAATAAAAATAATGGATGAAGGTGCTATCAGTAGAGCGTTAACACGAATCTCGTATGAAATTATCGAGCAGCAAAAAGACGTATCCAATTTAGTGTTAATTGGTATTAAAACAAGAGGAATTACTTTAGCAAAACGTATTGGTGAAAAAATATCAGCTTTAGAAAAAACGAATGTGCTAGTTGGAGAAGTTGATATCACATTGTATCGTGACGACAGGCATGATAGCGGGAGTGAAGATGCTCCTGTATTGAATGGAACTTTGATACCTTTTGATATCAGAGGGAAACAAGTAGTTCTTGTGGATGATGTTTTATTCACTGGTAGAACAGTAAGAGCCGCATTGGATGCGATTATGGATATTGATAGACCACAAAGAATCAGTTTAGCGATTCTTATTGATAGAGGACACCGAGAGTTACCAATCCGTCCTGATTTTATTGGTAAGAATGTGCCAACTTCTTTAGATGAAGTCATCCATGTTCGGTTAATGGAAGATGATGCTTCTGAAGAAGTCATAATTGAAAAATAGTATATAGGATACCTTCTCAGTTAATGAGAGGGTATTTTTATTTTAGGAATTAAAATGATCAAAACACATATTTTAGTCGTTTTTAAAACGTAAAAATACGAAATCTTCCTATATAAATAACTATATTGCCAATTTCCAAACGTTCGTAAAGTAAACGTAAACAATCATAAAACTGATTATTCGATTACTTGTTTGTAAACGGTTGTAACCTAAAATTCTTTATACTATACTAATAGCATGAATTGGTACCGTAACTTATTAAATGATCATTTTCGTAAGACGTTACGATTTTATGATTATTTAAGGCAAGACAGAAAAGGAGAATGAAATAATGGCAATTCCTAATTTACAAGTTGCTTTGGACCACAACCGTATCGAAGATGCTTTAAAAGATGCTCTAGCGGTAGGTAACGAAGTTGACATTATTGAAGCAGGAACAATTTTACTTTTAAACGAAGGAGACAAAGCGATTAAATGCTTACGCAGCGCTTTCCCTGATAAAGTAATCATTGCTGATACAAAATGTGCTGACGCTGGTACAACTGTTGCTAAAAACGTTGCACTTGCAGGAGCTGACTGGATGACAGTTATTTGCTGCGCAACTATCCCAACAATGGAAGCAGCTAACAAAGAAGTGAAATCTCTTCAAGTTGAATTATACGGAGATTGGACATTCGAACAAGCACAACAATGGAGAGATGCTGGTATCGACCAAGCAATCTTCCACCAAAGCCGTGACGCTCTATTTGCAGGAGCTACTTGGACTGAATCTGATTTAAACAAAATCCGTCGTTTAATCGACATGGGATTCAAAGTTTCAGCAACAGGTGGATTAACAAAAGACACATTAAAAGTGTTTGAAGGAATTCCAATTTACACATTCATCGCAGGACGCGGAATCTACGCTACAGAAAATCCAGCGCAATCTGCTCGTGAATTCAAAGAAGAAATCAAACGTATCTGGGGTTAATCCCAAGGAGGAAAAACAATGGCAAATATCAAAGATGTAACAAAAGAATCTTGGATTTTATCAACTTTCCCAGAATGGGGAACTTGGTTAAATGAAGAAATCGAACGTGAAGACGTTAAACCAGGAACATTCGCTATGTGGTGGTTAGGATGTACAGGTATCTGGTTAAAATCAGACAAAGGTACTAACATCCTATGTGACTTATGGTGTGGAACTGGTAAACGTAGCCACGGCAACGGAAAAATGAAAACTGGTCACCAAATGCAACGTATGAGTGGTTGCCAAAACTTACAACCAAACTTACGTACACAACCATTCGTAATTGATCCATTCGAAGTGAAAAATGTTGATGCTTTAGTAGTAACACACATTCACTCAGACCACTTAGACATTAACACTGCTGCCGCAGTTGCTAACAACTGTCCAGAAGCTAAATTCATCGGACCACAAGAAGTAGTAAACACTTGGTTAGGTTGGGGAGTTCCTGCTGAACGTACAATCGTTGTACACCCAGGAGACTCAGTTAAAATCAAAGACATCGAAATCGTAGCTTTAGAAGCATTTGACCGTACAGCTTTAGTAACAGCTAAAGAAGGCGAAGTTCTTAAAGGTAAAATGCCTCAAGATATGGACGAAATCGCTGTTAACTACTTATTCAAAACAAGTGGTGGTAACTTATATCACGCAGGAGATTCTCACTACTCAAACATGTTTGCTAAACATGGTAACGAACATGAAATCGATGTGTGCTTAGGTGCTTACGGTGAAAACCCCCGTGGTATCACTGACAAAGTGACTTCAGTTGATATGTTACGTATGGCTGAATCATTAAACGCTAAAGTTGTTATCCCAGTTCACTATGATATTTGGGCTAACTTCCAAGCAGATCCAAAAGAAATTACAGAAATCTGGAAATTCAAGAAAGATCGTCTAGAATACAAATTCAAACCATTCATTTGGCAAGTAGGTGGTAAATATACTTACCCAACTGACAAAGATAAATTAGAATTCAACTTCTACCGTGGATTTGACGATGTATTCTCAATCGAAAATGATGTACCATTCCCATCATTCTTATAATATTGTCATTAAATAAATTTGGAGAGCCTAGAGCTAACCCACTCTAGGCTTTACCAAAGCGTAATAATGAATACGATTTCTTAATAACACAAGGAGGAACATATGTTAAGAGAGATTATTGAAAATGGTCGTTTTTCGTTCCAAAAAGGTTCTCTATCATGGGAAGAAGCAATCAAAAAAGCTTGCCAACCTTTATTAGAACAAAAGATCATTGAACCTGAATACCCAGGTTACATTATTAGTAATGTTCATGAATTTGGACCTTACATCGTAATTGCTCCAGAAATCTGCATCCCTCATGCTCAAGAAGGAAAAGGGGTAAATGATACTGCTGTAGCATTTATGAACATTGAAGAAGCAGTGGATTTTGGACCAGGTGCTGACTACCAACCACATTTATTCTTCGTTTTAGCATCAACTGATAATGAAAAACACTTAAACAATTTATCAGAGTTAGTAACATTATTAGATGACGAATCAGTTATTAATGCGTTTATCGAAGCGCGTTCAAAAGAGGATTTAGAAAATATTTTAAAAGGAATAGGTGAATAATAATGGAATTTTTATTCAGTTTTTGGCAATTCTTCTACGCTAACATTTTTACTAAACCACAATATTTCGTAGGTTTAATCGTATTAGTTGGTTACTTACTATTAGGTCGTAAATGGTACGATGCATTAGCAGGTTTTATTAAAGCAGTTGTAGGTTACATGATCTTAAACGTAGCTGCTGGTGGATTAGTTTCAAACTTCCGTCCAGTATTAGCAGCATTAGGGGATCGTTTCGGATTACAAGCTGCCGTTATTGACCCATATTTTGGTCAAGCTGCTGCTGAAGCTGCTTTAAAAACAGCTGGTCATGCAACAGGTTTAACAGTACAAGTATTATTAGTTGCTTTCTTAACTAACTTAGTATTAGTTATTTTCCGTAAATTAACTAAAGTTCGTACAGTATTCATCACTGGTCACATCATGGTGCAACAATCTGCTACAGCTACTTGGTTAATGGCTTTAGCTTTAGGAGATAACGTTAATCAATTACAATTTGTAATTTTATTAGGTATTGTATTAGGTGTTTATTGGGCAGTAGCCGCAAACTTAACAGTAGAAGCTACACAAGAATTAACAGAAGGCGGCGGATTTGCAATTGGTCACCAACAAATGTTTGGGGTTTGGTTAGTTGACAAATTAGCTCCTAAATTCTCAGGTAAAAACGACAAGAAGATTGAAGATCTTGAATTACCAGGTTTCTTATCAATCTTCAAAGAATCAATCGTTGCAACATCAATCTTAATGGTGGTGTTCTTCGGTGCAATCTTATTAGTATTAGGTAAAGACTACTTAGTAAGTGTAAATGGACAAGAATTAACAGTTGCTGCTTCTAAATTCAAAATGTCTACATTAAAAGAAACAGACGACTTCTTCTTCTACATCTTACAAACAGCATTAACATTTACTGTTTATGTTCAAATCTTACAATTAGGGGTTCGTTTATTCGTTGCTGAGTTATCAGAAGCGTTCCAAGGTATCTCTAACAAATTATTACCAGGTTCTATGCCAGCGGTTGACTGTGCTGCAGTTTACGGATTCGGTTCTCCAAACGCTGTAACAGTTGGTTTCTTATTCGGGGTATTAGGACAAATCTTAGCAATCTTAGGATTAATCGTATTCAAATCTCCAGTATTAATCATTACTGGATTCGTACCGGTATTCTTCGACAACGCTACATTCGCAGTATACGCTAACCATAAAGGTGGTTTACGTGCTGCTTCAATCCTTTCATTCTTATCAGGTATCATCCAAGTATTAGGTGGAGCAATTGCCGCAGGTGCATTTGGTTTAGCTGCATACGGTGGATGGCATGGTAACTTTGACTGGGATACAATCTGGGTTGGATTCGGATTCTTAATGCAAAACTTCCAATATGTTGGTTTAGGTATCGTATTATTAATCTTATTAGTAATCCCTCAATTACAATACAGCAAAAACAAAGAACATTACTTTACTATTGCTGAAGACTATGAAACATACTTAGAGTCTAAGCAAAACTAATTTAAATCAGTAAGAGAATATAGTAAAATACAGGGTATCGGGTAATGTTTTATCCGATACTCTAACAATATAAGGAGATGTAAAATATGAAAGTATTAGCAGCATGCGGAAGCGGAATGGGATCAAGCCAAATTATCAAAATGAAATTAACAAACGTGTTCAGAAAATTGAATATTCCTTTGGAAGTTCACCACTGTGCAGTTTCTGAAGCAAAATCTTCAGCTAAAAACTATGACTTAGTTGTTATTTCATCAGCTTTATTAGAAGTTTTTGATGGTTTAGACTTACCAAACACTAAAATTGTAGGTTTACAAAACTTATTATCTGAAAAAGAAATGACTGAAAAAATTTCTGAAGCTTTAGGCTTATAATAAGAAGGGATTCTACAATGGCATACGAACAATTAAAAGAACGTGTATTAAAAGCAAATTTAGAGTTACCAAAACATGGATTAGTCATTTTTACATGGGGTAACGTTTCAGAGTACGACCGTGAAGCAGGGGTTATTGCGATCAAACCTTCAGGTGTTGACTATGATAAACTAACTGCTGATGATATCGTAATTGTGGATATCGACGGAAATAAAGTTGAAGGAGCTCTAAAACCTTCTTCAGACTTAGATACTCACTTGGAAATTTATCGTAATTTCAAAGATGTAAATGGAGTAGTACACACTCACTCTCTATGGGCAACTACAATGGCTCAACAAGGACAAGAAATTCCTGCATTCGGCACAACACAAGGGGACTACTTCTATGGAACAATCCCTTGCACTCGTGAAATGACTGAAGCTGAAATTAAAGGTGCTTATGAGCTAGAAACAGGTAAAGTAATCGTTGAGACTTTCAAAGATAAAGATCCAAATGCGATTCCAGCTGTTTTAGTATTCAACCACGGACCATTTGCATGGGGTAAAGATGCAATGGATGCAGTACACAACATTACAGTACTAGAATACGTTGCTAACATGGCATGGCATAACTTTGCATTAAACCCAAATATGAAACCAATGTCACAAACAATTTTAGATAAACACTATTTAAGAAAACATGGAGCGAATGCTTACTATGGACAATAAAAAGTTTTATGAACTTGGTTTGTATGAAAAATCAATGCCAAACACACTTAGTTTTAGAGAAAAGTTAGAAACAGTTAAAGCAACTGGATTTGACTTCTTAGAAATCAGTATCGATGAAACTGATGAAAAATTAAGTCGTCTAGAATGGACAAAAGAAGAACGCCAACAATTAGTAAACGATATGTTTGAAACTGGTGTTCCAATTCGTTCAATGTGCTTAAGTGGCCATCGTAAATATCCATTTGGATCACATGACGAAGCTACTCGTGCACGTAGTCTAGAAATCATGGAAAAAGCGATTCAATTAGCAGATGATTTAGGTGTTCGTGTAATCCAATTAGCTGGATACGACGTTTACTACGAAGAAGGAGATGCGGTAACACTTGATTACTTCATCCAAAACCTTAAGAAAGCTACTGAAATGGCCGCTCAAAAAGGAATTCTTCTTGGTTTTGAAACAATGGAAACTCCATTTATGAACACAGTAGAAAAATCTATGCGTTTCGTTGAATTAGTGAAATCTCCATACTTACAAGTATATCCAGACTCAGGTAACTTAATGAACGCATCATTAGAACCTGGTGCTAAAAATGTCTACGAAGATATCGAATTAGGAAGAGGGCACATTGTTGCAGCTCACTTAAAAGAAACAATTCCTGGACATTACCGTGAAATTCCATTTGGTACTGGCCAAATCGATTTCAAACGCATGGTTGATACATTCTTATCAATCGACGTAAATCGTTTCACTGGTGAATTCTGGTATGTAGGTCAAGAAAACTGGTTAGAAGACATCAAGTTTGCCAACCAATTCTTAAGATCTCATTTTCCAAATAAATAATAAGATTGAAACCTTCCTACAGTATGGAGGTTTCTTTTTTTTGGTCTTAAATACCGAACATTCGTTTATTATAGTTCGTGTTTCATACGCTTACATTGTTTTTTCGGTATTTGAAATATGTAAAATGTATGAAAATACTCATATTTACATTGTTATGGGTTGTAATTTTCGTGTATGTCTTGTAAGATTATAAAAGGGGTTAAGAATATCTTAATTTCTAACTATATAACCGTATCTTAGGAGGATATTTTTTTATGAAAAAGTCTTTTTGGTCTAAATTAGCAATTGGTTTATCATCATTGGCGCTTTTAGCGGGGTGCTCAAGTAATTCAGGTTCTGAATCATCTCAAACTCAAAGTGGTTCAAAAACAATAGATACTTTAAAAGTTGCTTTTGTTCCTTCACGTGACCCTGAAACAATTGTTACAACAACAGAACCATTAAAAGAATTATTGAAAAAAGAGTTAGCTAAAGAAGGCTACGATGTTAAAAACGTGGACATCACTGTCGGAACAAGTTTTGACGCAGTAGGGGAAGCATTAGCATCTGGTAGTGCGGATGTAGGTTTCTTACCTGGTGGTACTTATGTTTTATACGACAAAGAAGTTGACGTATTATTAACAGCTACTCGTGATAACTTATTAAAAGATTCTTCTAATCCTAAAGACTGGAATGATGGAAAAGCAACAGAACGTGGTAAAGAGCAAGCCACTTCATATAAAGGTTTAATCATTGCTGGTCCTACTGAGAAAGGGAAAGAATTAGCAGCGAAAATCAACAGCGGTCAAGAATTAACTTGGGACGATTTAAACTCTGCTAAATGGGGAGTATTAGGAACTTCATCTTCTTCAGGTTATATCTACCCAACATTATGGTTACAAGATAAATACGGTAAAGGTATTTCTGACTTACAAAACGTTGTACAATCTGACTCATACGCAAGTTCTGCAGCTCGTTTAGCATCAGGACAAATTGATATCATGGTTGGTTATGCTGACGTTCGTAATGACTACGCTAAGAAATGGACTAGCGATTACGGCCGTTCAGAAGACATCTTCAAAGAAACAAACGTTATCGGTGTTACTCCAGATATTTATAATGACACAATTTCAGTAAGTAAAGCTTCTCCAATCGTAGATGATGCATTTAAAGAAGCATTTGCAAACGCAATGATGAATATCGCTAAGACAGATGAAGGTAAAGAAATTATCAAGATCTACTCTCATAAAGGCTATAAGAAAGCTAACGCTAGCGACTACGATAAAGAACGTGAAGCACAAAAATTACTTAAAAAACTAAAATCAGGTAACTAATAAAATTTGTAATGAATATCAAATGAGGGTTAGGATATTTCTCCTGACCCTTTTTTGAGAGAGAGGCAATAAAATGATTAAATTTGAGAACGTATCTAAGACTTATCCAAACGGGGTTAAAGGTCTTAAAAATATTAATTTAGAAATTGAACAAGGAGAATTCGTATCGATTATCGGGCTTTCTGGTGCCGGTAAATCAACATTAATTCGTACGATTAACCGAATGCTAGATATTAGCGAAGGGAAATTAACAGTTGATGGTATCGATGTTACGAAATTAAAAGGGAAATCTCTACGTAAATTCCGTAGAAATAAGGTTGGGATGATCTTCCAATCATTCAACTTAGTAACAAGAACAACAGTTATTAAAAATGTATTGACATCTATTGTTCCAGATATTCCGTTCTTCCGTTCATTATTCGGTATTTATACAAAACAAGAGAAATTACATGCATTGGAAGCGTTAGATAAAGTTGGCATTGTAGATAAAGCATTTATTCGTGCAGACCAATTATCAGGTGGTCAACAACAACGTGTGGCCTTAGCTCGTACATTGGCTCAAAATCCAGAAATTATTCTTGCCGACGAACCAGTTGCGGCTCTTGACCCAGTGACAGCAAAACGCGTTATGGAAGACTTTAAACGCATTAACAAGGATATGAATATCTCAATCCTTTTAAATATTCACCACGTTGAATTAGCACTTGAATACGCGGATCGTATCCTTGGAATTAGAGATGGTGAAATCGTATATGATGGTCCTAGTTCAGAAGTAACACCAGAAGTCTTGGATCTAATTTATAAAGGAAAGGCGGAGGAGTTAAATGAAGCTTAAAGAACTCTTCGCACCGAAAGAATATACATTAGAAAACGGGACAACTGTTAAAGAACCACGCTCTAAAGTGATTTTAATTACTATCTTACTATTAATTGCGATGTATTTTGCAGGTAAGATTACTGGATTTAACTTAAAAACATTGATGACTCGTGGAGGTCAATTCTTCGTCATCATCGGTAAAATGTTCCCGCCAAATTGGGAATATTCAAGCTCTATCTGGGATCCATTAATTGATACAATCAAGATGTCATTACTTGGATCATTACTAGGTTCTATTCTCGTAATTCCATTTGCAATTATTGCTTCAAGTAATATTGTTAAAAACAAATTTATCATTAGTTTAAGCCGTTTATTCTTAAGTGTGGTACGTACATTACCTACATTAGTAACAGCCTTAATTGCGACTTATATCTTCGGTTTAGGTACAATTGCTGGTACATTTGCGATTGCGACATATACATTTGCATATTGCGGTAAACAACTATATGAACAAATCGAAACAGTTGATATGGGCGCTTTCGAAGCTGCTGAAGCACTAGGTGCAACTAAAGGAAAAGCGTTCTCTAATGCCATTATTCCTCAAATTTTACCAGGATACATCGCATCTTCTTTATACTGTTTTGAAGGGAACGTTCGTTACGCTTCAATTCTTGGGTATGTTGGTGCCGGTGGTATCGGGATTATCTTAAACGAAAACTTAGGATGGCGTGAATATAGCAATGTCGGTATGATTTTAGTAATTTTATTCTTTACTGTAGTTATTATCGAAAGTATTAGTTATTATTTACGTACTAAATTAGCGTAGGAGGGGACAACTATGAATGAAGCAGTATTAAATCAATATCAAAAAGCCCCTCGTACTTGGATCGTAAAATTAATTGTTGTTTTAATTCTTGTAACGCTTGTTGCTTGGTCTGGAACAACAATTGAGTTAAGTAAAATTCCTGAAAATGGGGCAGAAATCTCTAAAAATATTATTAAAGGGATTTTTTCACCAGATACAACACTTCTATTTGATACGACAAATAAAGGTGTCGCTTATCTTTTATTAGAAACAATCTGTATTGCGTTTCTAGGAACGTTAGTAGGTTCGATTTTAGCAATCCCATTTGCTTTCTTATCAGCGACGAATATCGTTCCAAAACCTGTAGCGCTAGTGTTTCGTACATTAATCATGGCGATTCGTACTGTACCAACATTAATTTATGGATTAATGTTTATTCGTGTAACAGGTCCAGGTGCCTTCACAGGGTTATTAACCATGTCTGTAGCATCGATTGGGATGATTTCTAAGCTTTATATTGAAGCCATCGAAGACTTAGATTACAAGATTTTAGAGTCATTAGACGCTAGTGGCTGTAATTTATATCAAAAGATTCGTTTTGGGATTTTACCACAGTTAATCCCTTCATTTATCTCAACAGTGATTTATCGTTTTGATATGAACTTAAGAGATGCGACGGTTCTAGGGATGGTTGGTGCCGGTGGTATCGGTTCGCCATTAATGTTTGCCATGAGTGCTTACAAATGGAATGAAGTAGGGGCAATTCTTTGTGGATTAATCATTCTAGTATTATTCATTGAGTTCGTATCTACGAAGATTCGTACACGTTTAGCACGTGGTTAATAAATCTATTAAATAACAAAAAAACGACTTACAGAGCATCTCTGTAGGTCGTTTTTGTTTATTAAAATGATTATTTTACCTTTGTGAAAATTTCACGAATTAACGGTGCAAAACTATATGCAACAGCTGCAAAGCCAATCACTAAGAAAAATGACAATACAGGAACCGTTTGATAGATAAAGAATAAGCTTGCAGCTACTAAAACAGCTGCCATAATGAATGCTTGAACTGGCATTACGATGATTAATAAGTAACTGTTTTTTACTAAACGTTTTATCGGGCTAAAATACTGAGTCGTCATAGCAAGACCAATAATTGAAGCTACAATAGTTACGATTAAAATCAACGCTGATAACACAAATAACATAAAACCAATGATTCTAAATATATCAGCATTATTATTAGCAAAATTCCAGTAAAATTGAGCCATATAAACCATAGCAGCAATTAGAACTAAATATACGATCCATAGAAGCATCTTTTTAGTAATATCACGTTTAAATTCATTCCAAAACGGCTTAACGAGTGTGCGATTTTCATCCTCAGAAAGCTTAAGTGTCGTATGCATTAATGCAGCTAATGCAGGACCAATAGTTATAATAGGTATACATAGAAAGATAAATAAAAGATTTAATAAAATAAAATCAGCAACTAATGTAGCGAAATGCCAGAACTTGCTGTCTTGATTATATTGCATGTGAGACCATCCTTATTAATTAATTACTTTAATAAGTATACGTTGAGGGGCTTTAAAATGCAATGATGTTTCTTTATTCTTTTTCAGATACATATATAGGTTTACATAATATATATTATACTAAGTTATATATCAAAAAGTTTCTATATCCTCTATCATAAATCAATACGCCCAGCATTTATAAGTAACACTGAGCGTATAATCATTTATATAACTTCTAATGTATCAATATCGACATTCTTATTAATCGATAATAAACATAAAACTTTTCTTGTAACATTTTTTTTACAACTAATGGCTAATGCATCTGCATATATATTCAGTTGCTCTTTATATTTACGCACGATGCCTTGAATTCCTTCTGTAGAATCCACAACATAATCTGTCTTATAGTCAAATACAATAATCTCATCATCTAATTCGATATATCCATCGATAATCCCGTGAATCATCATCAAATTATCTGTCTGAATGGATTTAAAGAATTCATTTGCTTCCAGTACATACGAAAATGCTTGCTCCCGTACTAATGCATGTGAATTTTGCACAATCCATTGACCAAATGGTGATTGGAAAAATTCGTAAGCCTGTGTTACAGGGACTTTTGCAGCAACTTCTGGTGTAATTTCATTGGAATCCACTAAAACTTTGAGTAATTGTTCCAATGACTCTAATGTAATTTCACTTGCAAAGTCTACCTTCTGCATTAATAAGTGAAGAGCACTACCTCTTTGTGCGCCTGAAACCGATGCTGTAGCGGTTTCCATAAATCGTGGTTGCTCCAATGTAGGAGAGAGGTAAATAGCTCTTCTCCCCTCTTCTATCAAGCTATTTGGCGCTAATTCTTCGATGATTGGATCTTCAAGCACCCGTTTCAATTCAGACACACTTTGATAGCTTGTTGTTTTACTTTCGGCTTCAAATTGATAGTCTTTTTGAATGGTTTGTAGCATTTGTTGTACTTGAGACTTCAATTCACGTGGAGAATCAACTTCACTGTAATACTCGTGCCAATCTTCTTGGAAGACTTCTTTACCTCTAATTTCGTTAATATATTGCTGACTCTTAGTTACGATATCCGGTTTTGCAACAATTTCAGGAGTAATCTTGTATTGTTCGCGAATAGCGCTTAACAGCATCCAGTTAAGGAATGTACCACTCTTGAAACGTGCTTGATATGGTAGAATTTCGCTAGATTCGTTTGTTAAAAAGGCGTATTTCTTCTTAAATGACTCGTATTTTTTAAGCGTACCGACAATAATTAGCTTTTCACGTGCACGCGTCATTGCTACATACAATTTACGCATTTCTTCGGATAACAATTTCTTTTTCTCGAAGTTTCTTGTGGCTACAGCTTGTACAGTTGGATACGTAATACGAGAATTTAAGTCAAAGTAATTCGTACCTACACCGATTTCATCTGAGCACATGATAGATGCTTTTAAGTCCTGCATATTGAATTTACGGTTTGTATCAATTAAGAATACGACTGGGAATTCCAACCCTTTACTTGCGTGAATCGTCATCACTTGAACAGCGTTTGAATCTGTTGCAATCGGTGCTTCATCTAAATCTTTTTCTTTCTTTTGAAGAGCTTCAATAAAGCGGATAAAGTTACGAACACCTTTGAAACTACTTGATTCATATTGATGCGCATGTTCATATAAAGCATGCAAGTTTACAGCTCTTTGCGCACCATTGGATTGTCCATGAACGTATTCCAAGTAATGCGTATCCATATAAATTTCCCAGATTAACTGAGCAATCGATTCGTTATTCGCGCTGTCTCTCCATTTATTTAATAATGTTAAAAAGCCTTCTAGACGCTCTTTAAGCGCTAATTGTTGCTTAGAATCGTAATAATCGATTTCTTGGAGTTTAAAATCAGAAACAAACTGGCTAACAGCCTCATAATAACTTGTATTTTTCGATGTTTTACGAATGTGTGCCAAAGCAATCTCGTCTAAACCTACAAGTCCTGAACGCAACACAGCTACTAACTGAATATCTTGTAATGGATTATCAATTACCTTTAGTAAAGAAACCATTGTTGTAATCTCTGTACGTTTAAAATACGATTGAGCCTTTTGAACATTTACTGGAATTCCGTAAGCAGCAAAAATTGATTCAATCTTATCGTTGTTACTCTTTGTTGAAGAAAGAATAGCAAAGTCTCCATAAGTTACTGGACGTTTTGCATCTGCTTTATCATTCATCACTTCAAAAGGTGTCTCTATCATCTCTTGAATGCGTTGAGCTACATAATGAATCTCATTTTCTACTCTTTCGAATCCTTCAGCATCCTCTAAATCATCCGAGTTTTCATCTAAATTCACGTCTTCAATTAAAATAATTTCACTGGATTTGTCGTCATCTTGAGAATAAGAGAGATTCCCTGTTTTAAGCGCAGCAACGTCATCATATTCCACTTGCCCCAAATCTTTATTCATAATTTGTTGGAAAACTTTATTTGTAAAGGAAAGAACCTCGTCTCTAGAACGGAAATTCTCTGCTAGAACAATTCTTTCCCCACTCTTTCCTTCGGCATACGCTTCGTATTTTTCACGGAATAGAGACGGATCTGCTAGTCGAAAACCGTAGATAGATTGTTTCACGTCGCCTACCATAAAGCGGTTATCTGGCTTACTTACGAGCTCTAAAATCGCTTCTTGGACGCGGTTAACGTCTTGATATTCATCCACCATTACTTCTTTAAAGTGATTTTGATAGTATTCTGAAGCAATTTTTTGACCATTTGAATCTAATTTTGTCAAAATTCTCAGAGTATCATGTTCTAAATCTGAGAAATCAAGCTTATTTAACTGATGTTTTTCATCTTGGAAACGATCATAGAACATCACAGCTATATCTGAAAGTTTCGATAGAATTCTATTTACTTTCGTCATTTGCTGCAGCTGAACTTCTGGAGAAATCGCAAAGTAATCCTCTTTGATTTTTTGGAAGTCTTTTTTCAAGCCTTCGCGAATCGCTTTAATCTCATCTAAGCTTTCTTTAACGGTCTCATCCACTTTAGCTGTAGACCAGTTCTTGAATTTTCGATCTTCAAATGTTTGATACGCAAAGACATAAGACTCCTCTTGGATATGTACCAAAATCGTTTTTACGAAGTCTAAATCTTCTTCTAAAACTGCTTGATGCTTCGGAGCTCCAAGAAGTTCGATATCTTTAAGAAGTTGATCATATTGAGTAACAAGGTAACTTAACTCTTCAATTAATGCTGGTTTTACGTACGTTTTAACGAAAGGTGTTGAAGCATAATCACTTCCAACTGCATAATTCTCTGTTAAATTGGATAACCATGTTTTAGGTTCTCTTTTAGAACGTGAATATTGATATAGGCGATAGACAGTATTCGTAATGCCATCATCTGAACGGTCGTTTGAGAACGTTGCAAATACTTCTTCAAATTCAGGATGTTCAAGAAGTTCTTCCTCAAGAGTTCTCCAGACTTTTTCTTGCAATAGTTGACCTTCGATTTCATCCATCATCGTGAATACTGGATCGATACCCGCTAAATAGAAATAACGACGAATCACTTTCATACAGAAACTATGAATCGTTGAAATCATAGCAGACGGAATCAGTTGCAATTGTTTTGCAAAACGTTGTTGAAGAACTTCATTCGTAGATTTTTCAATCGCTTCTTCTAATTTAGAACGAAGACGCTCCTTCATTTCCTTTGCTGCAAGTTCCGTAAAGGTCACAACTAGCAATTCATTAATGTCGATCCCGTCTTGAATATGCATCAAAATACGTTCTACAAGAACTTTTGTTTTCCCTGAACCAGCTGAGGCAGAAACAAGAAGATTGTTTCCACGAGTAGCTATTGCCTTCCATTGATCAGGTGTTGCTTGTAATCCTTTTGGTTTCTCTGGAATCATTCTTCTGTCTCTCCTTTCTTCTCTTGTAATTCCTCTTGAATAAATGCAATCCCCTCTTCTTTTTCAAATTTAGGAAGAGTACGATATCTATTTTCTGGGTTTGTAGCATCAAACTGGGCAATACTACTAAATTTACCGGATACAGAATCCGCATATTGTTTAAAGTCCTCGTATGGAGCTAGTGTGATATCTCCAGACAAGATGCCTCTACCCGCTTCTTGAATCTTTTCCCATACGAAATCTTTAAATAACTTCAATTCTTCTGTAGTATACACACCATTCTTATAGGTGGCACTAATTCCGCCGTCTTTTTTCAAAGCGACATTTAATACGTTTGATTTACTCGTCTCAACAAGTTCCGGATTGAGTCTAGCAATTTCATCCGAGTTAACTAAACCGCGATGTTTAAAAGCTTTTGTCCATTCTTGCATAAATTTATCTTCCGTTGGAACTTCTTTAATGCTGAATTTTGGATTATGCACGTGGATATAGCTTGCTTCTAGCGGCGTTGGAATGACACCTTTTTCACTACGAATAATCTCTTCTGATACTTTCAAATACGTTAATAGTTGGATTTGAACCCCTGCAATAAGTTTTGCAATCTCGAATCTTTGTTCAGAAGATTTATAGTCAATAATCCCGTTATAAATTCCGTTATCTGACTGTAGTAAGTCGATACGGTCAATCTTCCCGCGTAAATGAATAGACTGATTTTTACCAATTGGAATGTGAATGGGATAGTTTCCAGAAGTCCCGAATACCACTTCGGTCATCCATGGTTTTGTCTCTAGCGCTAAGGCTTGTTTTTGAAGCGCATTTGTCGTTTGCATTAGAGTTTGGTGTAACAATCCTTGGACGAAGTTTAAACGTCTAGAAGAGCCTAAAATCGCAAATTTCGGATTCTCTTTCATTCGATTGAAGATTTCTTGCTCAATAGCTATTTTTTGTTCGAATGTTAATTCTCTTAGTGATAGTCCACGTGTATTTAATTCTTTAATAAACTGATCGAAGAATTCATGGAAGTATTCTCCTGTATTGGCTGGTGATAGCTCGAATTCTTGGCGTTCTTTCAGTCTTAATCCGTATTGTAAGAAATGACTAAACGGATCCTTATAGTAAGTCTCAATTTGAGATGTTGATAAATTCAATTGATTTCCATAAAGCTCTTGTGCGAGAGAAAGTGGCAATTTACTAGCTACATTTAATCTGAAGACAGATGCCAGTAACGCATGATAGTTAGCACTGAATGCAGTGTCAGCTTTTAGTAAATGCGGAATTAATTTCCATAAGAAATCAATCTCGTCTTTTTCTTTGAACTTGTTCTCTCTCATCTTCAATAGAAGCGTTGTAAAGAGTTCAAACGGAACGACGAAATCTCCTTGTTCTAAACGGTTTTGTCGGTTCAACGATCCATCGATTTCTTTAATTTCAAACTGTTTTAGTAATCGTTGAACAAAATTTGAAACAAGTTGTTCCTTACCATCTTTTGAAATAGCACAAGATAGATAAAGATGCTCTGTTGCGCTCATGAGTAACTGATAGAACACGAATGGTTCAACGGACTGCAGTTGTCCTGTTGTAGGCGCTAGGAAACGCCCACTATCTAGTTGATTTGAGAATAGCTCACGTTCATCGTCCGTTAATAACCCTTTCTCATCAATATTTCGTGGCATTACCCCTTGCGTAAGTCCCACTGCAAAGGTGATTTTCTTTGGTGTATAACGAACTGAATCCATTCCTGTAATGGTTAATTCATCTAATGTAGATGGAGCTAAATTATAGTGTGTTTGTTCAAATCCTGTATGAAGTAACATCATAAAGGTTTCCCAATCAAAGGATTTATCTCCGAAAATATAGATATATTCATCTAGTAAACGGATAAATTCAGACCACACTTGTTCTTGACGTCTCGCTGTTTCGACGTCTCCTTCTTCAGCAGCAATATCTCTCCAGTAAAGGACCGATTGCTCTAATCCTAGAGTCGTCAATAATTGATATAGTACAGTAACTGCTTCAGTCGTTGTAGCTACTTGTTCTAATTTCTTAAATGCAGGTAGTAATACGTTTGTTAATTCATCTCGAAGTTCTTGCGCCTTTAAAAGAATTTGCGTATTTTTATCCGTCACTTCAACTGTAGAATCTTCGTCAATAGAATCTTCCACATAGGCCCAAGGTTTTCCATTGGTCCATTGATAACCTTCGTAACCATTAGCAAGAATAACTGTTTCCGTTTCATCTAATTGCTGTCTAAAGGCTTGTAATTGGTCCTTTAGTGGAGTTTCATCGTCTTTATGCCACAAGACATATTCGCTACGAAGAAGACTCATAATATCGGCATAACGCCAATCGTATTGCCAAATATTATAGAGTGCATCCAGAACTTGAATAATTGGATGATGCTCCATTGAGTCGGATAAATCGATAAAACCAGGAATATCATATTGTTTTAAAAGTGATTCCAAGAATAAATGATTCTCTTCTAAATTACGCCCCAAAATTTGAATGTCTTTATAGCGAACTTTCCCCTCTTGTACCATTCTCTTAATTTGGGCAAATGTCTCTTGATACTCTTCTCTTTCATCTGTGTATTTAGTAAAAGTGATCTTTTGTAATGGAAGCTTTTCTTTAGACGTTCTCTTCACTTTTGGAAGTCCACCATTCGTTTCAAGCCAGAACTTTTCAACCTCTTTAAATTCATCATCAAAAAGAGAATCACTTTCTTCCCATTCGATGATGCGAGCTAAGTCTTCTCCTCTATTGACCCATCTAGAGAGTCTTTCTAAGAGAATTCTGTTAGAAGTAAATAATGAATCCCCTGCTTCGTTTCTAGCGGTATGGACTCCGTATGTCGTTAATGTTGCATGAAATTCAACGGTTGCCCCGCTCCCAACTAAGGCTTCAATCACTTCCATTTCAGCCTTCGTTAATGTCACCATTTCAT
>JAGZLX010000031.1 GCA_018364485.1 Granulicatella adiacens | reverse complement strand
CCATGCGGAATTGCCTGAAGATGTCTATAAAGGGCTTCATTCAGACCTAGGAAAGTCTAAGCAACGATTCGAACAACAGTTGGAGCAGTTAACAACTGCTAAGCTCAGAATTGCAGGACTAGTGAATTACCAAGGAACAAGTCACACGAAGACGAAATTCACATATGAGAAGCTGATGAAGGATATCAGTCATCTAGACGAATCCATTACGCAATATGAAGAGATGCATGCTCGCCAAGATTTGCAGGCGTTTAAGGGATTGCTAGCAGCAACAAAGAGTTTATTGGCGGAGCATTCGAGTAGAGACCGCAGTATGGGAAGTTATCAAGTAGGAGACTTTGGAAAACTGCCATCTGTACAACGGTTTATGGTAGCCTATGAACAAGTGACAGCCCAACTAAATGATCGTATGGGGATTATTCAAGCAGCTCTTGAACGTGATCAAGTGCGCATGGAGGCACTTCATGCCGAAGAACGAACCAAGCAAGGAGCTATGGAGCTTGTTTTTGGTGTCTTAACGCTCGTTGCGGGTGCTAGTGCTCTAGTAGTGTCGGGTGGGACTATGTTGCCGATTGTAAGCTTAGCTTTTAAGTATGGAGGATTGCCTTTCTTCATATATGGGGTTTCAAATTCTATTGAAGCTGGACAGAATATTTATTATGGATTGTCTGGAGATGGAAAATCCTTTGCGGTAAATCCGATTCGAGATACAATTTTCTTAGGAAATGGTGAGTTATACCACAGTGTGGGGCAAATTTTCGGTCTTACAACAGGAGTATACTTATCAATTATGCAGACAAAAAGTATTGCCCAAGGACTCTCGCAGTTCTTCTGGGGAACCGTCGGAAGTATAGCAACTGGACAAGCAGCCTACCATGGAACAAAACTTCTCGGTGGAAACGAAGAAACCGCACAGTTGATGAACTTGTTAGGAAACTTTATTGGTGGATACTCTGCTGCTAAAGCAGTTGAGAACTTTAGTTTGAATGGAAAGACTATGCCAAAAGTTGAATCAGCACTTGAAATGAGAAATCGAGTATTGGAGAATATTGAAGCAAGCAAGAAGGCGAGAGAAAGTTCGAAGTTTGATAATTATTTACGACAAGAATATGCTCAACAAGGAAAATATTTTGCAGAACGAATTATCTGGAAAAATGGAAAGTACGCGTATCTTTCAAGTGATATTGATAGAGCTACTGGGAAACCCACTCCAGTGAGGTATCGTTCTTATTTGAAAGTTGATGGTTCTATAAATTGGCCCCCTGAAGATGGATTTGTTCTAGATAAAGCGGGAAACCCAATTACTGAATCAGCTAATTTAAAAGCTGGAGAAGTCTTTGATAGGTATGGGAATGCTTTTGGCAACTTTGTCAGTCCTGTTGAAAACGGAGAAAAATTAGCCTACAATACTCGAGGTTTACCTTATCCAGAAGATTATAAATCGTACCATCAATATAAGATTGTGCAAGATTTGACAAAAGATAACATAATTAATGCCTTTAATGAATCATCTATTGAATTAAAAGAATTCATTAAAGAACAACTTGCAATAAATGAACAAACTTTGAATGATTTATCCGATATTATTAAAGGACCAATATCTAGAGCTTTCGGTCAAGGCGGCGGAGAGCAAATCAGATTCAGTTCGTCAATTGATATATATGAAAAACTCAAATTAATAGAGGAGATAATAGAATGAAAGAAATAGAAATTCTTAAACAAGATGTAGAAGATACAATTGAGGAAAAAGGACTTAAAAGCTTATCCTATGTGTTGTTTGATGAAAGTAGTAGCCAACAATGGGCATTCCATTTGTTTTATAAAGATAATAAATTTATGATCAATACTAGAGATGAGAGATCCTACGTAATTGGAAAAACGGTTGAGTTTACTAGTTTTGACGAAGCTAAGAACTACTTTATAAATAAACTAGAAAAATTTGTTGAAGTCACAAGAAAAGGCAAAAAATTGGGATTCATACCCCCCTATCCTTCTCCTCTGTGGGATTCTTCTATCGAAAAGTAAAAACAACTTATTCAGGAGAATATCATGAATCACCAACCCTATATTACGAGCTTGAAAAAGTTTTTAGGTAATGTTGAAGTCGTTGATAGATCAGACAGCATTCATATATACGATGGCGTGGACATTATTTTTTCATTAGTGTCAGAAGCGAATCACTACTCTATTCTGATTAGTGAACGTGGCACAGTTTCAAACTTTTGTAAAATACAAGATGCGAAGTTAGCACAACTCTACTTTGCTCTTTTCGTTAAAAATGCCTTTGTGGATTTGGAGGTCCCTCTCATGACAAAATTAGAGGGCTTAGCAGAAGACACAGAGACACTACTAGATTTATTCAATCAAGAAGGACTAGCTCCGTTTTATTCGGTGGATTCTGTTGCAGTGAACAGAGTGAATGCGTCTACGGCTTCTAAGTGCCTTTACTACGTGGATACAAATGGTTTTGAATACGAGATCGCTTATCTACCGAACCGATTCTATCAAATCTTCTATTCATCTATTGTGAACTTGAAAAACCGTCGAGAGTGGTTAACCGAGTGGGCAGATTATTCAGATGAAATTCAAAAATACGAAGCGACTTTACTAGGATTTAGTTCATAAGGCATCGTAAAATAACAAGCAAAAAAGGAGTAAGACTGCTGTCCTACTCCTCTATTTTTATCTCACAAATACTAATTTTTCTGGCGTTGAGAGTTCCGCATCAAACGCAAATCCATCTTCTCTAAAAGCTTCCAACTGCTTTACGTCTGTTACTTGTTCGCGCATGGAAAAGCCTACTAGCAACCCACGCCCTTTTTTAGAAGTCGTGGAGTGTTGTTTCAACTTCCCATCTTTACGCTCGTAAAATTCTACGTCTATCCAGTTGTAACGCGAGCGGTCTAAGAGCGAACTGAACTCATCACTGGCACAGTTTACCACCGTTTCGCCATCCTCGAACAACTCGGCCCACTCCGCTTTCCAGTAAGCCTTCAAGCTCTTCCCGTCCACGCGCAATGGTCTCAGCATATCCAAACGGTACGGCTTCACAAAAGCATCAGGCACAACGGCCCCATACAACGCAGACAAGATGCGCACATGCTCGCTTCCATAATCCAAGCCTTCCCTCCATCCCTCTACTTGCTTCAACCAGCGAAAGGCCAGTCCGTTGTAGAGTTCGATGGCAGGCGCAGCTTCGGCCACCTTCCACCCTTCGATGAATGCTTTGTTTTCGTCGAGTAACTTCCCTTTGACCCCAAGCACTCGCGCAAGGCCCTCTTCAGGCACCGCACTCACGGCTTCGACCACTTTTGCGGCTGCTGGGCTCACTTCCCAGTCGCGTTCCTCTAATGCATCACAATTCATTTCCTTTGCAGGCGATAGTATTAATTTCATCTCGGCACTCCTTTTCATTGTCCCCCTTAGTGTACCCTACCCGCCGTATTTTGACAAAATACAAGTCCCGTTTTATACTGATTACTATCAACCTTAAAGGAGAATTCTATGCCCGGAGTATTCGCACTTATCATTAATTCCATCGCATTATTTTATCTATTACCATTCATTAGCGTTGGAGTCTATACGATTGGAACGCAGAAATTTTCACTCCAAAACTTCCTACTATTCTTTGGAGGAGTCACTGCTCTTCATTCCGTCCGCCTCATCTATCAAAAATCAGTTGGCGGATATATTATCTGGATTATAGCCTGGGCACTCATTCTGTACGCATCATACTGGAATAACAAGCACGAAAAACCGTATAAAACTGAAAATCAAATGCTTGAATTTGTTGTCTGCTTTGTAAACAGAAATCCATTTCCGGATAAAATTAAAGACCCAAACAAAGCACGTGCCATCGTCGCAATCATTATTACATTTTTAATGATTATCGCTTAACAAGGAGGGCCTCATATGGGCTATGTATTCATCATCTTTTTTATTCTTAGTTTCTTTATCGTCACATTCGCGCTCTTGCATCTACTCGCAGGTGGCGCAGCTCTTCTAAAAGGAGACAAAACTACAGGAAACATCCTCGTTTTTGCAGGAGGACTCATCGCACTTCCTACAATCCCATTACTAGCAGTGTTACCTGGAATCCCATTCCTTACATGGATCCTTGGGGCCACACTTTGCTGCGTGGGAGCGTACATGAACGGAAAAGAAAAAGGCAACATCAACAAATCACATCACGCCATCCGCATCACCATCGCACTTCTTCTCACGCTTGGATTGGCGCTTGTTTAATCAATATCAAAAATAGCGTACGGAAAATTCCGTACGCTATTTTCTATTTACCAAACCATTATAATTGTCCCGGTCGCAATCAGTGCACAACCAATCAAAGACTTCACCGTGAACGTATCGTGCAAGAAGAAAAAGGCCAATATCAACGTGAAGACGATACTCAATTTATCAACTGCCGCTACTTCTGTTGCACTCCCCATCTGAAGTGCCTTGTAGTAACAAAGCCACGAAGCCCCCGTCGCAATCCCTGATAAAATCAAGAAGATCCAACTCTTTCTGCTAATTTCAGACAACCCGTTTTGATTATTCGTCACAAATACCATCATCCACGACATCACAACGACCACAACCGTACGTACCGCCGTCGCCAAATTCGAGTTCACACCATCAATCCCAATCTTCGCCAAAATCGACGTCAACGCCGCGAACACCGCTGACAACAATGCAAATACAATCCACATAACCCAGGACTCCTCTTTCATCAATTCTTCCTCTAGTATACCCCTACTTTCTCCTCGTTCCAAGCAGCAGTTCATTCAAACGTGTCTTCTCCGTTCATTTCCACTATAATAAAGACGAAGGTATACTACCCCCTTCGCATTATTTTACGTAATTGGAGATATGATTATGGCTGAAATATTCTTTGCCGTATTATTTATAGGTTTTAATGTTTACTTCTTTCCTATCTACCATATACTGGTTGGACTGAGAGCTGTTTTTATTCTCAAAAATCTTAAAGCTGGCTTATGCCTTATTATTGGCGGTTCAATCCTTGAAGCAGTTGCTTATTTCGGTTTTTATAGCGCCGAAACCATCCCCTGGCTTCAACAAAGCGCTGGCCTTCTCTGGCTTATCGGAGGCATCCCATGCTATATTGGCATTTATTTGATTAACAAAAAAATAAACAAAGTAGCCCCAGTCGCATTTATCATTCGCACCATCTGCTTCTCCCTCGGACTCTCCGCTGTAATAAACTAAATCTAATCCAACAAAGACTCGCTTGCGAGTCTTTTCCTATTTCTAGCACCCTTTAAGCAGTTCCCAAAGTTTCAGCACCCCGTGTCGCGGATGGTCCGGTGGTCGACGAAGCAAATTTTAATCGTTCAAAAGCCAGACCCTCTCGTTTTTTGTAAATTTACATTGAATAGATTTATAACCCATTAACGTATTTATTTCTTTGGATTCTGCGAGAACTAGTTTGGAGGATAAACGAAAAGAATCAGTTTATTGAAAGAATAGTGGGACTAAGCATTAAAACGAATTAGGGGACGTAGGAATTTATTCCGTACGTCCCCTTTGAGGCTTTAAAGGTGCAAGACCAAGGCTTGCACCGGTGCCCCACTATAACTCTTTCAATAATAAAACTGATTCTGAACTCGTTTATCCGCCAATGCACTCATTTCATCTTATCCAAAGAAATAAAGCTTCGCTTTATCCTCTTATTCATAAATCTATTCAATGTAAACTAAGCACATACTAAATTTTTGCACACAAAAAGCCGAGAGGGTTCTCGGCTTTTCTAAAACGATTATTTGTTTGCTAATAAGTCGCGGATTTCTTTTAAGTAATCTTCTGCAGTTGGTGCAGCTGGAGCAGCTTCTTCAGCTTGGTCTTTCTTAGCTAATTCAGCAGCTTTGTTCATACCTTTAATGATTAAGAACAATACAGCGCCAACGATTACGAAGTTGATGATTGCAGCGATGAAAGCACCGATACCGATTTGAGCAGAACCTAAACGGAATGAAACTGCTGCGATATCTCCTGTGTTTGCTACCATAGCGATGATTGGTGAAATAATATCATTTACTAATGAATCAATGATTGCTTTGAAAGCTCCACCGATGATAACCGCTACTGCTAATTCAACGATATTCCCGCGCATTAAAAACTCTTTAAACTCTTTTAACATAAATGTTTTCCTCCTTTGTTTTTTAGGTTAAATAATTACCTTAAACAGAATACTAAAATTAAAACTAAAATACAACTAAAAACATTCAGAAATTTACACTTTTCGGACATAATTTTGCGGAGTGTATTTTTCTACTGAAAATCCGACTTCTTTCCCTGCAGCCATGCGCGCCAACAATTCGCCAATCCAGACACCGCTCGTAAGCCCTGAAGAGCCTAAACCACTTGCTACAAAGACATTTGTCGTATTTGGCACCTCGCCAAAGAACGGTAGAAAATCGGAAGTATACGCACGCGTTCCGACGCGCACCCCAGTGCGTTTGGCATTTTTTAGACTTGGAAGACTCGCGCACGCTTCTTCGTACATGCCGTTTAACAGCTCTTCATCTGGAACCAAATCGAAACCTTGCGTATTTTCATGAGTCGCACCGACTAAAATCTTGCCATTTGGGAACGGAAGAATATCAATCTCACCGTGCAACATGCACACTGGCCATTTCGACGTATCTTCGGTCGTCTCCAAGGTGAGTTCAATCAACTGCCCCTTTTGTGGACGCACAGCCACATAGTAGCCAAGCGGTTCGAGAAGTTCTTTGACCCACGCACCACTAGAAAAGACCACCGCATCGAAGTCTTGCACCTCGCCGCCAAGACGCACACGGACCTCTTCGCCAACAGCTTCAAGCGTTACTTTTTCACGGACCACACGAGCCCCGTTTTTCTCTGCCTGTTCTAATAGAAGCGCCACAAGGAGTTCCCCTTCCACGCGACCGCCTCCGCTACAATAGAGCGCACCGTCTGGATTCGACCATCCCGGAATCACACGAGAAACGTCTTCTGGAGTTAAGGCGCGCACCTCGCCAATCATCGGCGCATCCACGCGTCGCTCCACGGCCATCTCTTCGACCTTCGCCAACTGCTTCTCGGTATGCTTGAAAATATACGCCCCGACTTGCTCATACGGCAATTCACTAACACCATCTGCGCGTAGCTGATCCATCAACTGCGGATAGTACGCCGCCCCATGTGAGACGAGCTGATACCAGTCTTTATTGCGACGTTGCGACAACCATGGACAAATAATCCCGGCAGCCGCCTTCGTTGCTTGGCCCACGCCCGCGTCAAATACCGTTACTTCGATTCCTTTTTTGCTGAGTTGATACGCCGCAGTCGCCCCGACAATCCCAGCCCCTACGATTGCTACTTTCTTCGTCATCTTCTTCACTCCTAGCTGAAGTCTCTTGTTTCAAATTGCCCTTCGCGTTCAAACCACTCGGCCACGGTTAGTAAAAGTGCCTCTTGTCCACGCGCCGCCATTAACTGCACGCCGATTGGAAGTCCTTTTTCGGTTAAATGCACAGGCAAACTAATCGCTGGTGCACCCGTAATATTGGATAATTGCGTAAATGGTGTCAGCGCAAGCGTTCTGTCAAACATGCGCCAAATCACACTTTGTTGCTCGGGCACACTGAGTTCGTCCATATGCTCTAACGCGTATCGCACCGATTCTTCCATCGGGAATTGCGTATGAAGCGGAGCCACGTCGCTCACACTTGGCGTTAAAATCAAATCGTACTGCTCATGCACTTTTTCCATCGCATGCGCATACGTGTCCCATTTCGACAAAGCCGCACTGTAATCCTTGGCTAAAATGCGTTCCCCTGACTGGTAAATGCCCCAGGTCATGAGTTCCATATCGTCTTTCGTGAATTTGCGGCCAAAACTTGCCTCCATGCCTTGGAACATCGCCGCCGTCTCCACACTATTCATCACGTAGTAGTTCTTCATCACTTCCACGCCGTCGACTGGCCAGCCAATCGGTTCGACCACACAGCCAACACCTTCTAGGAAATCCACGGCCTTACGAAGTGCCGCCTTGGCTTCTGGAGCGACAAAGCTTTCAATAGGAGACTTCTCAATCACGCCTACTCGAAGCGGACGGTTTGGAAGAGCGTCCCAGTCTTTAATAAGCGGTGCTAAAAACGGACTGTCTTTTTGCTCGACTTGCATCCATTTCAACAACTCGCGGGTATCACGAACCGTCTTCGTCATCGCAAAATTCACCGAAGCACCTTGCCAGCCACGATAGCTACCAGGGCCAACAGGAATGCGCCCACGACTCGGCTTCAACCCGATTAAGCCCGTAAAGCTCGCTGGAATCCGAATCGAACCACCGCCGTCACTCGCCCCAGCAATCGGAACGATGCCTCCAGCCACGGTAGCCGCCGCGCCGCCACTGGAACCACCGGCATTGCGATTGACGTCATACGGATTATTCGCAGGGCCCCAGAGTTGCGGCTCCGTCATATTCTTAAAGCCAAATTCTGGCGTATTCGTACGTCCTACGACAATAAAACCTGCTGCTTCCAGACGATTCACGAAGTTATCCGTGCGGCTTACAGGAATTCCCTTCAAGAGCTTACTTCCCGCGCTCGATGGTTCTCCTGCTTGATTTTGCCCGAGGTCCTTCAAGAGAAGTGGCACCCCGCCAAATGGCAAGCCTTCAAACGAACGCGTCTGTGCTTCTTCTAGCGCACGTTCCGCCTGCAAATGCACGACCGCGTTTAAACTTGGGTTTCGTTGTTCAATTTTGTCTAATGTCTCTTGGACTAATTCCTTTGGAGATACCGCACCACTTGAGACGGCCTCTCTCATCTCGATGGCGTCTTTCCACATAGTTTCACGTCCCTTCATATCTTCCTTATTGTACAGTGAAATGAAAGGTCGGTAAAGAGTCACGCGGGGCACTTTCGCCGAATCTGGCCGTAATCGCTAGAACTTTTTGGAAACAAATTTATAAAAATCACCCATGATATCGTTTACTCGGGCCTTTTCAAACCCGTTTTTGGAAATTGAAGAAAATATGAAGAAACTATTGAGAAATATCTAAAAATCGGTAGTAAAAATTTATATTTGTGATATAATAATATATATAGATTTTATAGAGAACAGTGACTATACGGCTTTTTGCAAGGGTTGCTCTATTTTTTTGGAGGTTTTAGTTACTTTTCTCACAATTTAATACCTTTAGGAGGAAAAATAATGAAAGATTTCATCAAAGGAAGACTATCGAAGGTACTCTTCGTATTATTCATCCCGATGTTATTATTCATGCTAGCCCCTCAATCGGTGGTAAACGCGGCAGACGTTAGTAATAACATCAGTTCATTGACGGTTTCTTCAAGCGAAATCACAGACGGCGGACAAACAACCGTTAAATTTACGTTTGACGAACACGCTCAAAAAATTAAAGCCGGGGACACTCTTGCAGTGACTTGGCCAAGTTCAGGGACTCTTCACGGGACTGGATTTAAGAAAACGATCAAGTTAACCATCGAAGGTAAATACGTTGGGGACATGGTCATCACAGACGGTTCTGCGAAAGTAACGTTCAACGACGGCATTACTGGCCTTGAGAACGTGCGCGGTTGGGGTGAATTCGAAATCGAAGGTCACAACGACACAGCAACGGACAAAGAACACGTTGGTAAATTTACTATCGTGAGTGGAGACAAATCTGTCGACTTGAACGTGAAGAAAATGGAAACTGGCGAAAACCACGCTCCATTCTACTTAAAAGCTGGGGACATGCACGCTGACGACCCTGAACACATTCTTTGGACATTAACGATTAACGCGATGAACTTAGAAGTGGACGGAGACGTTCGTGTCGAAGACGAAGTGCAAGGCGGACACAAACTTGTGACGGACAGCTTCAGTATCACAACGACTGGAATGAAACCTGACTACTTCGGTGGCGATACTGCGATTGAAGATTTCAAAGCTGCTTTCCCAGGCTCAACATTTACCGTAGACGCTTCTGGAAAAATCACAATCACGATTCCAAAAGACTTGATCAACAAGACTGGCGTTCTTATTTTCTATCGTACAAAAGTAGAAAACGAAAACCAAAAAGAATTCAAGAACAACACGAAAGTTTGGTACCAAGTCAAAGGTGAAACTGCGGTTGTGGCGAAAGAAGTAAACGCATCTGTAGCAAACATCAACGCAAACGGTGGTGTCGACGGAGACCAATCACTTCCAAAGATAACAACAACGGAAGCTCCTACAACTACTACGACTACAACGGAAGCTCCTACGACTACTACAACGACAACTGAAGCGCCAACGACTACGACGACTACAACTGAGTCAACAACGACTTCAACGACAACAACTGAAGCGCCAACGACTACGACAACAACGACAGAGTCTACAACGACTTCAGCAACGACGACAGAGTCTACAACGACTTCAGCAACGACGACAGAAGCGCCAACGACTACGACAACAACGACAGAGTCTACAACGACTTCAGCAACGACGACAGAAGCGCCAACGACTACGACTACAGAAGCTACGACAACAACAGCAACTACAACGACAGAGTCTACAACTGCTGCAACAACGACGACTGAAGCAACAACTGTTTCAACGACAGCAGCAACTACGACTACTGAGGCGACTACTGTTTCAACAACTGCCGCTACAACAACATCTGAAGGTTCTTCTACTACAGAAGGATCAACAACAGGCGTAACGACAGGCGAAACAACAGACGCTACAACAGTCACACCTGCACCAGAAACAACAACAACGACTGTTACACCAGACCTACCAAACACTGGTACATCAAACAACACAGCCGTAATCCTAGCAGGAATCATCGTAACAATCAGCGCGATGTTCGTTCTAGTTTCTAAAAAAGCAGAACAACAATAGTTCAAATAAACGCATTTAAAAAAACTAGCAGAAAAACTGCTAGTTTTTTTGTATCTAATAAAAGTAGTACCTATCAAACGAGATGTTAAATTTAGTTATTTTTTACGTAATAGGTTGATCTCCCTTTTCCATATCGATTAATATAGCCTTCTTCGACGAGTTTTTTCAGCATATTTTCAACGGTTGCTTTACCTATACTTGGAACTAATTCCATGATATCTGATTTAGTAAACTTGCCCAATTTTTTATTGACTGCTCTTCTAACCAGTTCAATAGAAGGGAGCTTTTCATCTACATAGTCAACTCTCTCTTCAAAATCAATATAAGCTGCTAATATTGTTCTTAGAATATATTTTATAAAAGGAGTCACATCTTCTTGACCTTCATACCAATTCAAACCACTTCTTCTTAAAGATGAATAATATCCGTCTTTATTTTGCTCAATTTTACTCTCCAAACTAATGTACTTCCCAATCACATACCCTTGTCTATATAGAAGAAGTGTCGTTAACAATCGACTCATTCTACCATTTCCATCATTAAATGGATGTATACAAAGAAAATCATGGATAAATATCGGGATTAACAACAACGAATCTACTTCATGTTTATCCAAAGCTTTATTAAGCTCTCTACAAATGTCTTCAATTGCTTTCGGTGTCTCATATGGAGGTAATGGCTTAAATATTTCTATAACATTACCATTTTGATCCTGTTCAACGATAGAATTTTGAGTGTTTTTATATCTTCCTCCAATTCCTTTTTCACTATATTTATACAATTCTCTGTGAAGTTGTAAAATATAATTGCTATTGATAGGAATATACTCATAACTTTCGTGTATCGTATTTAAGACGTCCCTATATCCTAAAATTTCTTCCTCGTCTCTGTTTCTCGGTGTTGTTTTATGAGCCATTAACTCCTTAATCCTCGTTGTTGTCGTGACAATTCCTTCTATTTTATTCGAATCTTCCACACTTTGAACTTTAGCGATTTCTACCAATTTATCTAAAACGGCAGGTTTTTGTTCCAAAAACAGCTCTTGTTTACCCTTATGTTCATGAATTTTTGCTAGAAGATTAACCACTTCAACATCCCATTGACTTTGCGATAATTTTTCATAATCAAAAACTCTCATTCGCCTACCTCCTTCTTTTTTCTCCTAATTATACATTGTTTTTAGGCGATTTAAAAGTAGTTAGGCGATTCTGTCTTACTTCCTTTTCGCCTAATATTGCCTAATTTTTAGGCGATTTGAAAATAAGTTAGGCGATTCTATCCACCTCCAAGCACCTCTCCCCCTCCGCAGGGATTCCAAATGCAATAAGCGGTAATGGCTCGTCTATCTAGTTAACCCTGTTTTCATTGCCATTACACCTCATAAAAAGCACATCTAAAAGACGACGAAGAAGCCTGCGGATGCTATACAAACCGTAACGTGTTTAGCATTACATGCGAATTAGTTGGCGTTGGAATTTATTCCTTACGCCAACTTTGAGGCTGTAAAGGCGAGAGACTCTTCGAGGCTCGAACCGGTGCATCGTTATGGTATGTATAGCAACAATCCGCTGGGCTTCGAAGTCGGCTTTTAGACCTTCGGTCTATCCTTGACCTATTTTTTTATGAAGAGTATAATTTCCCTTATGAAAAAAACATCGATTAACTTAACAGACGGGCCGATTTTGCGGTCCATTATTGCATTTGCAATCCCAATTATAATTTCAAACATATTCCAGCAACTATACAACACCGCTGACATCATGATTGTCGGGAGGTTCCTTGGGCAGGATGCGCTGGCAGCGGTTGGAGCTACAGCCGCCATCTTTGAACTCATCGTCGGCTTTTCGCTTGGAGTCGGAAACGGGATGGGCGTTATCATCGCACGCTATTACGGGGCCAATAACCATCGTCTCTTGAAACGTGCCGTTGGAGCAACTCTTGTCATCGGAGCCTTTCTTAGTCTCCTTGTGGCCATCATCGGAAGTTTCGGCATGTATCCTCTCCTTCAGTTCCTTGGAACGCCTGAGAGTATCATCGACCAGTCGTATGAGTATATCTCGATTGTCGTGATCGGTATTGCCGTGACCTTTGCCTATAACCTCTGTGCGGGTCTTCTTCGTGCAGTTGGTGACAGTCAGGCGGCACTCTACTTCCTGATTTTCTCAGCGGTAGTGAATGTATTTTTAGACATCTTACTCATTACAACATTCAACATGGGCGTTGCGGCAGCGGCGATTGCGACGATTATCGCACAAGGCTTATCGGCCGTCCTCTGCTTTATTTATATTAAAAAACGCGCCAGCTTCTTGATTCCAGCAAAAAGTGATTTCGTACGAGACGATGAATTATACATGGACTTACTCAGCCAAGGACTAGCCATGGGACTCATGTCGTCCATCGTATCGATTGGATCCGTAATGCTTCAATCTTCTATCAACGCACTCGGACCAGTCATCATCAGCGCGCAAACGTCAGCACGACGCATCTTCGCGTTCTCGACACTTCCATTCGCGGCGATTGCGGCAGCGATGACGACCTTCACTTCGCAAAACTTCGGGGCAAACAAACCGCACCGTATCGCGAAAGGCATTCGTCAAGGAAGTCTTGTAGCGTTCGGTTGGGCGATTCTAGTATGCATCTTCTTGTTCTTTGCAAGTCCTGCGTTAAATGAACTTATCTCTGGTTCAAGCGACCCTGTACTTCTGGACAATGCGGCGCTTTACAACCGTATCGGGTCAATGTTCTATATCCCGCTTGCGCTTCTATTGATTTTACGAAATAGTTTGCAAGGGCTAGGGCAAAAGGTAACGCCATTGGTTTCGAGCTTTATTGAGTTGGTGGGTAAAGTGCTTTTTGTCATCTTCATCATTCCGCACACTGGCTATCTTGGAGTTATTTTCTCTGAGCCGATCATCTGGTGTTTGATGGCGATCTATCTTTCATACGCCTTCTTACGCCATCCGCTTATTAAAGAAGTAAAGCATGAAATATTTTAATAGAAAAGAGACATAATAAAACCCTCGGCATATTCATAGTGTTAGGCGCCAAGGGCTTCTATGGACCTTCGCGGATATCTTCATAGTAATGGAAACAACTGTACCGGAAAGAGCCGAAGTCTCTTTTCCTATCGAACTTCAAAGGGCGTCAAGTTGGTAAATCAACTGACGCCCTAATTCATTTCGATTACACTCGTTATTTCCATTACTATAGAATCCACGAGGTCTTTCGAAGCCTATTTTTTTATTTTCTTCTTTAATATAGATGACGCAAGAAGAAAGAATAGCCCCTCTAACGCTAATCATCGGCACAGAGGGAAACTTCCAGTTAGCCAGTGCTTCAAAAGGATGCTGTCATAGAAGGAATGCTACTGGAAGATTTTTAGGTGTTGTTGGATTTCTTTTTGGAAATCCGAAACACCTCTTTTTTTACCAAGATTTTGGCGTATAATGAAGGTGAATAAACAGAAAGCGGTGATGAGATGGGACAAATTACAGAACAATTAAGACAGACGTTTGTGGAGGTGTATGACACGGAGCCTGAGGAGAGCTTTTTTGCTCCGGGGCGCGTGAATTTAATCGGGGAACATACCGACTATAATGGCGGGCACGTTTTTCCTTGCGCGATTACGCTGGGGACGTACGCGTGGGTGAAGCCACGGTCAGATAAGAAGCTCCGTCTCTATTCGGACAATTTTCCGAAGGATGGTATACGCGAGCTCGATATGACGGACCTGGCTTACAGGGGCAGTGACTCGTGGGCGAACTATGTCAAGGGCGTTTTCGTGTACTTGGCGGACCTCGGCTTCGTTTTTCCGCACGGCATGGACATCGCATTTTACGGAAACATCCCGAACGGCTCGGGCCTCTCATCGTCAGCCTCATTCGAGCTGCTCGTGGGCGTCATCGCTCGCAAAGTATATACTCTAGACATCGACACGCTGGGTCTTGTGAAGGTTGGGAAACGTGTGGAAAATGACTTCATTGGTGTGAATTCCGGCATCATGGACCAGTTCGCTGTAGGCATGGGCAAGAAGGACCACGCTATCTTCCTCGACTGTGCAACGTTGGAGTATGAACTCGTTCCTGTTAAACTCGGCGACTATCGTATCGTGATTATGAACACGAACAAACGCCGCGAACTGGCCGATTCGAAATACAACGAACGCTTTGCCGAAACGCGCATTGCCTTGAAGGAACTACAAGAACACGTGGCTATCGAAACCTTGGGAGACCTCACGATCGATCAGTTCGACGAGTTGAAGCATCACCTATCTAGCGAACTCTTTGTGAAACGTGCTCGTCATGCCGTCAGTGAAAACGAACGGACAGTGCTTGCGACACGTGTCTTAAAAGAAGGCGACCTCGCTCACTTCGGACGTCTGATGAACGAGAGCCATCTCTCTACCGAACTCGACTACGAAGTGACCGGCAAGGAACTCGACACGCTGGTGCATACCGCTTGGGAACAAGCAGGCGTTCTTGGTGCTCGTATGACAGGTGCTGGATTTGGCGGCTGTGCCATCGCGCTGGTGCATAAGGACCATATTGAAGCTTTTGAGGCCAACGTTGCCAAAGTTTATATTGAAGAGATTGGCTACGCTCCAAGCTTCTACATCGCGGAAATTGCGGACGGGGCGCATTAGAACATATAAAAAGAGACAAATTTATTCCCTCGGTGTCTTCATAGTGTTAGGGTTCCCAGGGCTTCTATGGACCTTCGCGGATATCTTCATAGTAAAGGAAATAACTGTACCGGCAAGAGCCTTGGTCTCTTTGCCTATCGAACTTCAAAGGGCGTCATGTAGGTAAACCAACTGACGCCCTAATTCATTTCGATTACACTCGTTATTTCCATTACTATAGAATCCGCGAGGTCTTTGAAGCCTATTTTTTTATTTTCTTCTTTAATGTGACGCCGCAAGAAAAATAGAATTGTGCCCTTCATTCCGGATGATTGGCGCAGAGGCAAACTTTAACTAAGCAAGCGCTCAAAAATACCTCTTTTCCCAAGAATTTATCGTATAATAAAGGTGACTAGAAAAAAAGCGGTGATGAGAGATGAGCAATTATTTAAAATTAAATCAAGATAGATGGAATAATGTGAAAAATGCCTATACCGAGCCAGTGACACATAAAGAATTAGAAGAAGCTAAGAAACATCCAATTTCTGTTGCATTAACGGTTGGAAAAAAAGTTCCGCAAGAATGGTTTGAAAAAACCAGCGGGAAAAAGATATTAGGGTTAGCTTGCGGTGGTGGTCAGCAGGGTCCCGTTTTTGCCGCAAAAGGTTATGATGTCACCATAATGGATTTTTCGACATCTCAATTACAAAAAGATGAGATGGTTGCTAAAAGAGAAGGTTTAACAATCAACACCGTTCAAGCCGATATGACAAAACCATTTCCATTCGAAGATGAAACGTTTGATATTATTTTTAATCCCGTTTCGAATGTCTATATCGAAGACTTAGAAAACATGTATAAAGAAGCCGCTCGTGTATTGAAAAAAGGCGGGCTGTTAATGGTCGGATTTATGAATCCTTGGATATACATGTATGACGCCGACGTTGTATGGGACCAACCCGACGAGGAATTACTGTTAAAGTTCTCCATCCCTTTTAATTCAAAAGAGCTTGAAGAACAAGGAAAAATCACCATCAATCCAGAATACGGATATGAATTCAGCCATACTCTAGAAACTCAGATTCGAGGGCAATTGAAAAACGGCCTCGCGATGATCGATTTTTATGAATCCTGCGACAAAAGACATCGATTATCCCGTTATGGCAATGACTATATCGCTACACTCTGCGTCAAACTGTAATGTGATAGAACATCATCGTGCAAATCGCGGACGGCGCGCATTAATACAAACAAAAAAAGAGCATTGGATGTGGAAGATCCAATGCTCTTTCTGGCTTTAGTGTTGTGAAATATTCACACCTACACTATAGCATACTTCTTTTTATAATCAAGTAAATCGATATTCAGTTAGAAAAGGCTAAGCGACAGTCTCGCTTAGCCTTTTTTTCATGCTGTAACATATCCGACACGATTAACACCAATTAAACCTCTTTTTAATACTGTAAATTTGATGGTATCATAATCGATTCTTCTAACGTCGCTACCCACTGGTATTCTCTCAACCTCTACCGTTGGAACTTCAATACGAGGTATTGGTATGACATCAATACCCATTTCTTTCAGAACTTCTTCTGGAATCTGATAATTTTGTTCTACCAAACCAAACGCTGTAAATCCTGAATCTACACAGAAAGAAATTAATTTATTTTTTCCTATATTGAAGACAACCGCTATAGCACTGCCTAATAATGTTCCAATCAAGTATCCTAGGACAGGTAAATTAGGTAATAGCGCTTGGACATATGAACCAGTCGCTAGCATAATTGACGTATTGATTGTATTATCTACAAATTTTATGCCCATTTCTCTCGGTGAAAGTTTGCCAGCAGCTAATAGTAAACTATCTTTTACAGTCTCGGAAATTATTAATACCATTGCTCCTATCACAGATGGATTCATATTTTTAATAACTTGACCAAATACACCTTGTTTAATTGCCGCTTCCAAGCCGTATGCTGTTGCTCCTTTTAAGAAAGCCTCCCCGCTAGCAGAAAGTATTTTCTTTCCCGACCGTTTTAGGTGCTCTATACTTAATTGACCTTTCTTTATTAGATGCACTATAACCTTATAAAGTTCAGGTACAATTTGCATAGCTGCAGATATACACGCAGCAGATACCCCTGCTTTCATTGCTCCTCGAAAATACTTTATTTTAACAGGTTTTGCTAGAACACGTTTTTTATAGCCGTGTTTTTCAGGATCAAACTTATTATTTTTAACCTCTTCAGCAATTTGTTTAGATTCCTTAACAGAGAGTTTTCTACTACTTATGCCATTGTCATCTGAAATAGTCCCCACTAATTTACTTTCAACTTCCTGATGGGCAGTTGCTACTTCCGGACGAGTAGTCGAATTTTTTAGTGCGTTTCTTCTAGCTAATTTTTTTGCTTCAGATACCTGTTCTGCAGGAATTAATCTTTCCTGACTTCTATATTTTGCTTTTCCTGTCCCAATCTCTAAAACAGCTTGCATGTTTTCAGAACTTTTTGCTGTATTGGAGTACTTGAGACTATAGTTTTTTCCAAAATTAGTCTTAATATCTACCGAACCAAATTTATTACTATCAAGTGTCCATGCCCTATGATTTGATCCATGTTCTAGTGCATTAATATTAAAAGTATGTTGATGCCACCCTTCTGCAATATAACCTTTAAGCTGCTCAGTAGGCAAATTTTTATAAGGGTGGTTATTCATACTTGTTTTAAATCCTTCAATTGCTTCATTCACTTTTTGCGCTAGCAGATTATCTCTAGCAATTTTTTGATTAATCATCAAATTATTACGAATATCTGCATCTGCAATTCCAGCTGCTATATTTGCCACCATAGCACCTGACATAAACTCCCATCCTGATAAAAAGTCTTTGCTAGTATTCATCCCTGTTCTCCCTATGACTTAACAAATTCGTCTAAACCATCTTTACAAATATTATCTACTCCAAAAAATAACATTTGACGAACAACAGCTTTTTTACTTCTAGTTAAATTATCCCAACCATCTTTTAAGTCAGATGATTTTTCTTTAACTAAAGCAACTCCCTTACCTATACCATTCTTTAGTCTAGATAGAATACCGTTCTTATTTTCTGGCTCTATAGATTCCTCAATTTCTTCATCATTTTGCATTTCTGAATCATTTTCTCCACCAAACGTTGCGTTTATCGGTTTTTTAATACTTTCAGGAACAGAACATTCATTCAAAGCAGATACAAACTCTAAATATTCTTCTTTTGTTTTAAAATGCTTATAATCACCGTACAAAACAGCTTGATTTCCAGCCCATCCGAAACATACTCCATGTTTATGGAATTTAGTATCAATAACTGGAATCAGTTCCTCTGTCCCTTTAAGTTGTCCTAAATATAAAATTTTACCTCCAATATTCCCTGCCTTTTTATTGTTCAACCATGTCTTCTCATTCCATGCGACAATTCTAAATTCAGGATGATTTGCTGAATATTCTTGATCTCTGCTTCGAGATTCAACTAATTTTTTAAATTGATTAAGAACCATTTCATCCTTGTAAACAACAATTAATGTTTCTTCCATTCCAAACATTCTTTTCCCTCCAAAATAACATTTTAAATTCCAATTTTATTTTTCAAATTTCATACTTTATATAATGCCTTCTTACGGTTGAACCGACACAACTTCGAGGTCGCCATTTTCGTTCTGAAGAACCTTAAACATAATCTCGTCGCCTTCTTTAAGTCCGTCTGGATGCTTCGAGTCCATCAACAGCGTGCCGAAGCATTGGTTGCCTTCCACGCGCGAGATGCGGACCCATAAGCGCTCGGGATCCTTCGTCTTGTCTTCATAGTAGAAGGCTACGCCAAAGTCATCGGGATGCTCGCGTCGGCGGAATCGGTCGAGTCCTTGGAACGAGCGTGTCTCTTCTTTTTCTTTGCTCTTTGTGTCATAGACTTCCGCAATGACACGTCTTGCACGGTCTACGATATACGGATCCACTTCAATCCATTTCATCGAACAGAACTCGCAGTCATCAAGGTTCGCTAGACGAATGAGATACATCGTCTCTTCTGGAATCAATCGCAGGTCTAGCGTCGATTCGCCTTCTTTTGCGATCCATAGCGGTTGGAATGAAACGCCGGCCTCTTCGTCGATATATCCGTAGAGGACGAGCCCCGTGTCACCAGCCTTGGCTACTTCTGGCATCACGTCTTCGATGAGCGCTGCACACCGAACGTAGACGAGTTGATGGTAGAAGCTACGGAAAGAGGCATCTTTTACTTTTTGCATTTGACTTGCGATTGGGATTTCATTTGGGAAAAGTTCGCCTTTGATGTCCAGTCCTGGCGCAAAACCGCATCGGTCAAGCCACTCCGGACTTGTCACCTCTGGAATCGGTTCGGCGTGGGCCTTGGAGGCGAAACGCTCTCTGCTATCGGCCACGATGTCCACCGGCAGATCCAGATTCACATGCTCCATCCATTTCCAACGATAATCGTCCGGCAAATGCAAGAGGAGAATCTGCGTCTTCCCTTCATGCTCGTAAATGTCCAGCACCTTGAAGTGACTGTCGCGGTTGGCCACGTGTAGTCCCCAATTGGTGCCGTGCTCCGCCTTCGTCAAATCAAAGAGGTGGTTGGATAAAATGCTGAAACGGTGCGTTGTCACCATGCCTCCCACGCGACTGGTCGCATCAGTAAAGGCAGCGTTACGCACAATCTGCCCCACCTTAAACTTCGACGCTTCTTCCGGCGTTAGGTTGATGTCTCTAGCAAAGAGCTGCAATCCCGGCAGCATCTCATTCATTAGTTGTTCGAGTTGTTGTACTTCTGTCATTCTTCTTCTCCTGTCTTACCACAGTACGTTTGATAATATTTCGTTCTCGTACGGTTGGAGGTTCACTACGGCAGACTTGATCGTTCCATCCGCTTTCTTCGTCGTCTGTGGCTCTGATTCGCCGATTAACAGCACATTGATTCCTTCTTTTTTGGCAAATACGATCACCGATGTCCCCGATTCAGACACATAACACTCCACGATTTCATAAGAATCGCCTCCAGATTGGAAATTCAGCCCCGCCCACTTGAAGTTCGCCTTCTCGCCATCGACCGTTGCATATTTGAAAAGCTGGTCTGGAACGGCTAAATCATAGTACTCGCGCTGGGTCGCTGGACTCGTGCGCTCATAGATTTCGCCTCTTTTACGCGCGTAAATCGCCATCGCATCCGCAACCGATTGATTCGCAGAC
>JAGZLX010000106.1 GCA_018364485.1 Granulicatella adiacens | reverse complement strand
TATTCAGATGAAAAACTCGAAATTTATTGATAAATTTGCCGCGTTTGCTGGTAGATTGGGGAACCAAATTCATTTAAAAACCCTCAGAGATGCATTCGCAACAGTAATGCCATTATATATCTTGGCAGGGCTAATCGTTCTCTTGAACAACACAGTCTTTAAGTGGATTTTCCAAGGGGATACATTAACGAAATTCCAATATTGGGGAATTACAATTGCAAACGGTACTTTAAGTATTTCAGGTATTATTATTGCCGTAATGGTTGGTTATTTCTTAGCGAAAAACAGAGATTTTGAAAACCCATTGGCAGCATCAATGCTATCATTAGTTTCTTTAATTGTTATGATGCCAAATACAGTTTCTGCTGTTCCTGATGGCGCAAAAGATGCCGTAAATATTTCAGGTGTTCTTTCTTTTAACAACACAGGGACAGGCGCAATGTTCGCAGGGGTTATCGTAGCGATTATTGCAACAGAACTATTCATCAAATTATCGAACGTTAAAGCATTGCAAATTAATCTCGGGGACAACATTCCACCAGCAGTTGGTAAATCATTTAGCGTATTACTTCCAGTAATGACAGTTATTTCATTATTCGGGGTTGTATCAGCATTATTATTCAACATGTTTGGAACAAACTTAATCTCAATTATTACAGTCTTCATCCAAGAACCAATTCGTCATATTGGTACAAGCTTAATTGGGGTAATCATTATTTACTCTCTAGGAAATATGTTATGGCTATTTGGTATTCACCAAGCCGTTATTTACAGTGCAATCCTAGAACCATTACTATTAATTAACATTACTGAAAACATCGCTGCTGCAAATAATGGACAAGCGATTCCACACATCATCAACTTATCTCAAGTTCAAACATTTGCGTTAATGGGTGGTAGTGGATCTACATTATGTTTATTAGTGGCAACATTCTTAGTGAGCCGCAACGCTGCTTCTAAAAACGTGGCTAAATTATCATTTGGACCTGGACTCTTCAATATCAATGAACCAGTATTATTCGGTTACCCAATCGTTTATAACATTTCATTAGCGATTCCATTTATCGCTGTTCCAGCTCTTGGTATTTTAATCAGCTACTTAGCAACAGCTGCAGGCTTCATGAGCCCAGCATTTGTACAAGTTCCATGGACTACACCAGTATTCTTAAATGCATGGTTAGCAACAGCAGGGGACTTCAGAGCAATTCTCGTTCAATTAGTTATCTTTGCACTTGGAGTTCTTCTATACATTCCATTTATCAAAGTAAATGATAAAGTTGTTGAACAAGAAATGAAGGGATAAGATTATGAAACAAATTTTATTAGTATGTAACGCGGGAATGTCGACGAGTATGCTTGTTAAAAAGATGCAACAAAGTGCGACTGAACGTGGGATTGAAGTTTCTATCGAAGCAAAATCCATTACAGAAGCGAAAAAGAATATCCATGAAGCAGATGTTATTCTCATTGGACCACAAATTCGTTACGAGTTGCCTGCAGTAAAAGAAATCGCAGGAGATATTCCAGTAGATGCCATTGATATGCGTGACTACGGAATGATGAACGGCCCTAAAGTATTAGATCAAGCTTTGGCATTGATAGGAGAATAATATGACAGAAGAAATGGAACTCATCTGTTTCCAGCTGATTGCCAATAGTGGTGCAGCCAAATCTTGTTTTGTAGAAG
>JAGZLX010000105.1 GCA_018364485.1 Granulicatella adiacens | reverse complement strand
GATTGACCAGTGCAAGCACCGGTCGCTCTCGTTCGACTTGCATGTATTAGGCACGCCGCCAGCGTTCGTCCTGAGCCAGGATCAAACTCTCATGAAAAAAATGAATTTTCATGAGCTTTGAAAGCTCATTTTAATTACTGACTTATTGTATCTCTTTAAGAGATAAGAAATTGTTGTTTCTTCATCACTAAGATGAAGTCCCTACACATTTGGTTCGTCTTCTTTGTTCAGTTTTCAAAGGTCAATCGTTGTTTTGCAACAACTTCTATATCCTATCATAGGACATTTTTACTGTCAACAGATTTCATATAACTTTTTCAAAGTTTTTTTGAAACTGTTTTATAAGCGAACGTTCGCTCAACAGTGATATTAATTTATCACAACCAAAGAAGGTTTGCAACTGAAAAGATGTAGAATTCTAAAAAAAATAATACAGTTCACAGAATCTGCAAACTGTATCTTTTTTAGACCTTTATTTTAGTAATGCTTCGAGCTTATTTTGATTGATTTTTGGATAACGGTTCATGATTTGTTGAATCGTTTCTAGGATTTTCGTTTGATATCCAACTAAATCATTTTCAATCTGAAGAACGAGTAATGGTTCATGTAAGCTCATGCGTAGTAATAACCATCCATCTCCGAACGCACCTTTGAAATCAATACGAACTCCCTCTTCGTTTTCTGGATTCACAACCCAGTCTTGTGGAATCCACTGTGGAAATTCTTTAATCACTTCATTGCCATATGTTTTAAAATCTTCTGTTTCAATCTTAAAGCGAACTTCTACGACTTCTTTCGGTTGTACTAACCGTTGGATAAGACGGTCTAATGTTTCCCCTCGTTCAATTAATCTTGGAAGAAGCATTAAAATCTTCGCGACTACATACGCTCCATCATCTAGGAAGTAATTTTCTTTAAACGCTGCATGACCACTCGTCTCAATGGCTAATTGACAATCCGTCCCAGCTTCGTTTAACTGGATAGCTTTATTGATAACATTACGGTAACCTGAAATATACCGATATTGATGACCGCCTAATTCTGTAATAAATCTCTTCAAATGTTCTGTAGTTGGCGAGTTCGTTACAATCGTTGTTCCAGGATGTTCACTAATGGCAATCACACTAAGAACTGCAATCAAATTATTTCTATTCAGTAACTCCCCGTCACCAGTTACGACTGCTGCTCTATCCACATCGGTGTCAAAGATTACACCATAATCAGCACCGACCGCAAGCACCTGATTCTTAATACTTTCCATCGCTTCTTTATTGTCTGGATTTGGAATATGATTTGGGAATGTTCCATCAGGATCTAGGAACTGTGAACCTTGAGTGTTAGCGCCTAATACTTCAAGAACCTTTTCAGCGTAAAAACCACCAGCACCGTTTCCAGCATCTACAATAATACGAAGACCTTCAAGCGGTTTTCCTTTCTCGCTTCCACTACCTTTGCGAATCAAGTCTACTAAGTGATTGCTATATCGTTCAAAAATACTTTTTACTTCTATAGTAGAAACAGGTTCTTGTGGGAGTTCTTCTTTCTCGTCTACTAAAGCAATGATGTCACGAATATCACTTGATTCTAATCCGCCTTCACGCGTGAAGAATTTCAAACCATTATAGTAGAAAGGTAAATGACTGGCTGTAAACATCACGGTTGCGTCACAGTTTAACTCTTCAAACTGTGTTGCCATAAACATA
>JAGZLX010000030.1 GCA_018364485.1 Granulicatella adiacens | reverse complement strand
AATAAAATTAAAAATAAAACAATAACTGCTAATACAAATACAGAACTCGACAACAATGTCATAAGCGATTTGAAATTTTGGATAGGCGCTGCTACTTGCTCAAATACTTGTTCATTTTTAGAAAGTTGCATGCTATCCCACTTGAGAGGAAGTTCTTTTACTTTAGCGATTACTTCATCTAATTTTGATGGATCTTTTACCGTAAAAATCGCACGGTGAACAATTGCATTCGATTCATCTTTTCCAATCAATGTTTGGCTCGTTTTGTAATCCATATAAATACGATTTTCTGTTAAGTCACTCGTCAACCCTGTCGATTGCTCCGATAATTTTCCATTGAAGATTCCAACGATTTCGACGGTTACTTCTTTACCACTTGCAGTAGTACCCTCGTTTTGGAAATTCTTCAATTTAATTTTGTCTCCAACTGTCCAATTGTTTTCTTTTGCAAGCTCTTCATGCACAAGGACTTTTCCAGAATCGTCTTTGGTTAACGCACGCCCTTCTTTAAGACTTAGCGCACCGCTAGCAAAATTTAACTCCTGACTACTTGAGGTGACCCCGTGATAACTCACCAGTTCTCCCATTTTCCCTTGGTCTAGTTGGACCGCTTGTTCTCTCTCAACAGCTTTTGCGTCTTCAAGTTGTCCGATGCCATCCATTTCATACTGCGCATCCTTTACTCCCTCAACTTGTCCTACCTTGGCCATCTCTTTTTGTTCGATGTTCCCATCTTGTAAGAGGGATTCAATTTGAAACCCTGAATTCGATAAATCTAATAGCTTCGTTTGAACCTTCCCTGTACTTTCTTGCATCGAGAGGACCGCCAAGACGGCTGCTGTAATTAGCAACATGATGAAAAATAATATTCCTGTACGTATCTTCTTGCGAACAAGATACGCACCCGCTCTCCTTTTCCAATCCATGTGCTCTCCCACTTCCTTTCCTATTCTGTACTATTAGTTTGCACTTCCAATATGAAACGAATATGAAACGAAATTCTTTTTTGAAACATTTCATTACCATATATGGTAATGAAATATTTTTTGCATGCAAAAAAGGCTGGACAAATTGTCCAGCCTTCCTCTTTAATATCTTTCTTTCATTGCACGATCGATTTCGCGTTTCATATCCTTTTGCTTTAAGGCATCACGTTTATCGTAATTTTTCTTCCCTTTCGCAACTCCGATTAACAACTTTGCAACGCCATTTTTAATGTAGACCTTCAGCGGCACTACTGTATTTCCGGCTTGCTTTACTTGCTCCAGTAAATAGTTAATTTGCTTTTTATGAAGCAATAATTTTCTCGTTCTTAATGGGTCATGATTGAAAAGTGTCCCTTGTTCAAACGGACTAATATGAACTCCTACAAGGAAAGCTTCTCCTTGCTTCAAGCTTACATATCCATCTTTTAAATTAATACGCGCCTGACGAACCGATTTGATTTCTGTTCCGGTTAAGACCATCCCAGCTTCAATCGTTTCAAGAATCGTATAGTCATGACTTGCTTTTCTATTTTGTGCGAGCACTTTATCGTTCGTTCCTTTAGGCATTCACGAACCTCCTAGCGTCTTTTCTTTTTCGTTTTAATGGCTTTTTTAAAGCGTTGGCGTCCTTTTGATTTTTTGCCTTTCTTAGAAGACTTTTCATCAAAGCGTTCGCCTCTTCTTGGTCGTTCTGTTTTAGCCAATTTTGCATCTTCTACGAGTAGGAAATCGACTTCTCTAGCTTCCACATCTACTTTCACACATTTCACACGAACACGGTCCCCAATACGATAACTTACGCCCGTACGTTCGCCAAGTAAAATCATGTGGCTTTCAATAAAGTTAAAGTAGTCTTGCTTCAAATGAGAAATATGAATTAATCCTTCTACGGTATTTGCTAACTCGACAAACATCCCGAATTTTGTCACAGAGCTTACGATACCATCGAATTCCTCGCCGACCTTGTCTTGCATGTATTCAGCTTTCTTCAATGCATTCACATCGCGTTCTGCCTGTACTGCAAGTCGTTCCATACGAGACGATTGGTCTGCAATTTGTTGCAACTTATCTTCTAGAAGCGTTTCTTCTTTCTTCGATAAATGACCTGGACGTTTCCCGTAATGACGGATCATACGATGAACGATTAAGTCTGGATAACGACGGATTGGCGAAGTAAAGTGCGTATAGTCTTCAGCTGCCAGTCCATAGTGTCCCGTTGGCGTGATATCGTATTTAGCTTGTTTCATCGAACGTAGCATCATTGTTGATACCACCGCTTCATACGGCTCCCCACGCACCTCATTTAAAGCCTTTTGCAATTTCTTCGGTGTAATCGAATCGTTCTTCCCTTTAATCGTAATTCCAAACGCTGTAATAAACTCTAAGAATCGTTGGAGTTTTTCGCTATCTGGATTTTCGTGGATACGATAGATGAATGGCACCTTCAATTGTTCATAATGACGCGCCACAGTTTCATTAGCCGCAAGCATAAAGGACTCAATGAGTCGCTCTGCTACGCCACGTTCACGTAGTACGATTTCGGTTGGTGCGCCTTTTTCATCCACAAGAATTTTTGCTTCTTGTGTATCAAAGTCAATCGCACCACGTTCCATGCGTCTACGCTCAAGAATCGTATGCAATTCTTTCATGTTCCAAAGCATTTCAGCAATCTCTGGAGTGATTTTTTCAGAAGCTTCATTCGTATTGAAAAATACATTCACTTCATCATAAGTTAATCGCTCGTTTGATTGAATGACACTTGGGAAAATCTCGTGCTGGTAAATCGTTCCACTACGGTCGATTTCCATACGTGCTGTTAACGTTAATCGCTCTTCATATGGATGCAGCGAGCAGATTCCGTTTGATAATCGTTGTGGCAACATTGGAACTACACGGTCTGTTAAATACACACTCGTTCCGCGTTCAAATGCTTCCTTATCCATTTCAGAATTTTCCGTTACATAATAAGAAACGTCGGCGATGGATACCGTTAATACAAAGGTTCCATCTTCGCGTTTGACTAGAGCTACCGCATCATCTAAGTCTTTTGCGTCTGCTCCGTCAATCGTCACGGTTAATTCTTGGCGTAAATCCACACGCCCTTCGAGTTCTTTCGGTGAGATGGTTTCACTCACACGGTTGGCTTCCTCTAAGACTGACTCTGGGAATACTGTTGGGATTTTTAATTGATGTAAAATCATTAAAATATCCATACCGACAGCGTCTTTATAGCCGATTTCTTTAACGATATGCGCCTTCAAGACGAGTTCGTGACGCTCTGTTTCATAACTATCAACTTCGGCAATCACGACGGTTCCGTCAACTGGGTTTAATCCCTTTCTAGTCACATAACATTTCGTTTTCTTTAATTTAGAATCTTTTAACGCAATTTCGCCACAATAGCCTGTTTGCATCATAATCTTCGATGGGTAACGTGTATAAATTCCCACCAATTGCTTCACAGCGCGTTCAATAATCTTCACGATTGTTCCGCTTGCGGCTTTATCGTTATAAGGATTTTCTTCTTGCACGATTCGAATCGCAACCGTATCCCCATCCATAGCGCCATGGACATCCGTTCTTGGAATAAAAATATCTGGTTTTCCTTCTTCAACTGTGACAAAACCAAATCCTTTATCGTTTAATCGGAATGTTCCTTCTAATGTACGATTTTTTTGATTGAATCCAAATTTACCTTGTCGTGTTAATACAATTTTTCCAGAATCTTCGAGGTCAGCTAATTGTTTCACTAAAATCTTAAAGTCCTTTGAAGCAGTAAATCCGAAATGCTCACTAATTTCTTGAACAAAAAAACTTTCAGATTCATGTTCCATAAAGAAAGCCATTAAGATTTCTTCTAATGATTGTCTCATTTCTTTACCTCCATTCTTGTTGATTTAGAAAAGAGAGAACAGTCTCTTGGAATTCCTTTCTAACAGGACTAACCGTAATCACATGCCCTGCTTCTTCATACCAATGTAACTCCACTTGTGCGTTAACGAGTCCCTCTTTTAATTCAAGAGAAGACTCTGGATCGACAAGTGTATCTTGTTCCCCTTGTGCAATATAAAAACTTCCTGTTACTTCATCTAAATGTGAAGCAACGTCACTTGAAAATGATTGAATGTGTGCTAATTGTTTTTGTGCTTTTTCCTTCATTTCAGCTTCATCAAATGGTCGTCCTACATTTCTATAAGACGCCTTCGCATACATCATAAAACTTTGAAACAGTCCTGGCAACTGAGGATTCCCAGAAGATACCGGCGAACAAAAAGTCCCTGCATATTCAACGAGATGTTCGGTTGCTAATTTTGTCGCCATAATACCGCCCATCGATAGTCCGAAGGCAGCCACCGTGTGAAATCCTTCTCCTCGAACAAAGTCGACAGCACGTTTGGCATCTTCATACCAAGCCTCAGGAGAACTTGCCAAGATATCTTCCACATCTGGAGTTCCATGGCCAGAAAATACTGGAACATAGACTGCATAATCATGACGATGTAAAAACTGCGCTAGCATTCTCACATCGGCAGGCGTTCCTGTATAAGCATGAAATAAAATCACCGCTCTTGTATTGCTTTCTTTTCTTAACCATAGTGCTTCCATAATATTACTCCTCTAATCTGACAAATAAAAAAGTACAATTGGTTGGCTGTCCGAACAATTGTACTTTTTTATTATTTTGATGAAATGTATGCTAATGCAAATGCTAATAACATGAAGATTGTTCCTAAAACAACTGTTACGCGAATTAAGAATGCCTCAAAACCACGTGCCTTTTGTTTACCGAATAATTGTTCTGCTCCACCTGTTAAATTCGCAGCATTTGTTTTTGAAGGTTGCATCGCAACAACAATAATTAATAATACGCATACCACAACCATCAGTGATAAAATTAAACTGTACAAAGGATTCCCTCCTTAACTAAAATTCTTTTCAATTTTAACATAAAAACTACGATAATTCTACTCTTTCACGCGAAATACTATGAATTCGAACTATAATTAAAAACGTTGAAAACATGGTATAATAAAAAAAGACAAAATGAATGGAGTGACGGAATGAAAGGTTTTGTATTTTTTGATTTGGATGGAACTCTCTTGAACGGCGAATCCAAAGTCGATAAAGCTACCGCAGAGGCTATTCAAACATTAAAGGACAATGGGTATGAACCCTTTATCGCAACAGGACGTTCTCCTGCTGAAACGCGCGATATTATGGAGAGTGCCAATATCCACTCAGGAATTTTTATGAATGGTCAAGTCGTTCTTTATCAAGGAGAGCGTGTTTATTCTTCAGAAATTCCAACTGAAACGGTAGAAAGATTCCATCAAATGATAAAAGAAGATGGATATGGGTTAACGGCCTATAACGACAAAGAATTTTACTTAGTAGAATCCTCCGCAGGTGCTAAAGATGCATATGGATTTATTCATACTAATCCTCCTGCATTGAAAGAAGATTTTTATAAAGAAAATCCAATTAACATGATGCTCTTTATCTCTCTTCCTCCAGCTGAAGAAAAATATAAAGTAGCATTTCCAAATCTTGATTTCCTACGAAACACGCCGTACTCAGTCGATGTGATTTCAAAAGGAAATTCAAAAGCAGAAGGGATCAAACGCTTCTTAGAGCACTTAAACCAAGAAGATGCTGAAACTTACGCATTCGGAGACGGTCCAAACGATATCGAGATGCTTCAAGCAGTAACACATCCTGTCGCTATGGGAAACGCGCTTCCGGTCCTTAAAGAGATTGCAGAATTTATTACGACCAACAATACAGATAACGGCATTGTTAATGGACTAAAACACTACGGCCTTATTTAAGAAAGAAGGAAAACGGATGTCAATTTATGAAATCGAAGTCCCTACAGTCAGTGGAGAGGTTACCACTCTAGAGGACTATAAAGGACAATTACTACTGATCGTGAATACGGCCAGTGGTTGCGGTCTAGCTCCACAATTTGAAGGTTTAGAAAAACTCTATTTAGAGTTCAAGGACAAAGGATTCACCGTTCTTGGTTTCCCTTGTAACCAATTTGCAGGACAAGAGCCACTCACAGCTGAACAAGCACTCTCTCACTGCCAATTGACGTACAATACAACTTTCCCAATGTTTGGTAAGGTTAAGGTAAATGGTCCTGAAACTCATCCATTATTTGATTTATTAAAGAAGGAGACGGCTGGTCTTTTCGGCAAAAAAATTAAATGGAACTTTACAAAATTCCTCGTAGCGAAAGATGGAACAATTTTAAAACGTTTCGCCCCTACTACAACGCCTGAACAAATCCGAGACGAAATCGCAAGTCTTCTTTCATAAAACAATCTGTGATAAAATAAAAAGAAAACAGTTAGGAGAAATCACCATGGAAGTCAATGAAATTTTACGTATTTTAGAAGAAATGAATGTAGCTGTTATTGCGACTGCTGATGAGAACAACCAACCTCATGCACGTCATATCCATATTGGTGTTGCAAACGAAAAAGGCGTGTTCTTTATGACAAGTCCAAAAACAAACTTCTACAAACAACTGCAAAACAACCAAAAAGTTGCCATTACTGCTATGAAGAGCGAGGACTACTTAATCCAAGTAATTCGTATCGAAGGTGTTGTAAAAAAAATTGGTCGTGAACGTCTTGAAGAAGTGCTTAAAGATAACCCATTCGTTAAAGATGTTTACCCTAACGAAGAAGACATTGCTGGAGTACAAGTATTCCACTTATATGACGGTAAAGGATTCTACCATAGCCTAACACAAGGCCACAAATACGTGTTTGATATTCACGAATAAAAATAGAAAGAGGATTTTATGAAAAAACTATTATTGGCTCTTGCAGCTCTTTTTGTTGTTGGCTTGGCGACATTTTATTTATTACCATCAAGCAGCAAACCTGCTGATGCAAACGTCGTATTCCAAGACGCTAGCGGAAAGAAATTAACTGAAAAAGACTTTAACGGAAAACCAACAGTCTACTACGCTTGGGCAAGTTGGTGTCCAGATTGCCAACAAGAGCTCCCAATTTTAAATACATTAAAAGAAAAATATGCAGACAAAGTTGAATTTGTTGGTGTAGCGATGATTAGTCAGAAAGAACCGATTGAGAACGGAAAGAAATACTTAAAGGAGCATTCTCTTTCCCTCAACTATTATTCAGACGTTGACTCAAGCTTCCAAAAATATCATGAGATTACAGAAATTCCAACCCTAATCTTTGTCGATAAAGATGGAAAGATTGTTAAAAAAACGGCCGGTGTTCTGACTCAAGAAGAACTCGAAACTTACATCAAAGAAATCTTATAAAATTAAAAACACTAGCAGAATTCTCTGCTAGTGTTTTTCGTTCTAACAATAAAAGAGAGGATGAAATCATCCTCTCTTATTTATTTTCTTCTATGTTTAGAAACACCAATACGGTTAATTGCCTTGCTTAAAGCGATTTTCGCACGCTCTACATCACTTTGAGAACGACTACTATCGCTAATCACTTTTTCAGCTTTATCTTTGGCTTGTTCTGCACGAGTCACATCAATGTCTCTTGCACGCTCAGCCACGTTGGCAATAATCGTTACGACATTATCCCGCACTTCCATTACTCCACCACCGATTGCAATATAATCAGTTGGTGAATCCTCTAAGAATCGTTTCACTCGAAGTGCACCGATTTTTAAAGGAAGCATGATTGGAGCATGATGCGGTAGTATGGTGATTCCGCCATCGACTGCATCGGCACTCACAGAATAGGAACGATGGTTATACACTTTTCCTTCTGGTGTTGTGACAACGACCAGTAATTCATGTTCAGCCATCTTTAGTTTCCTCCATAAAACCCTGCTGCTTTAGCTTTTTTAATCACGTCTTCGATTGGTCCTACGTTACGGAACATATCTTCTGGAATATCATCATATAAACCATCGATTATTCCTTTAAATCCACGAACCGTGTCTTTAATTGGAACATATGAACCAGGTTGTCCTGTAAATGCTTCGGCAACGTGGAAGTTTTGTGATAAGAAGAATTGAATTCTTCTTGCACGGTTTACAATGACTTTTTCGCTATCTGACAATTCATCAATCCCTAAGATGGCAATGATGTCTTGTAATTCACGATAACGTTGAAGCATTTGTTGTACTTTCATCGCTACTTCATAGTGTTCTTCCCCAACAATTTCTGGAGTTAGGGCACTTGAAGTTGAAGCAAGTGGATCCACCGCTGGATAAATCCCTTGTTCTGTTAAACGACGCTCTAAGTTTGTAGTTGCATCTAAGTGGGCGAATGTTGTTGCTGGAGCCGGGTCAGTATAGTCATCGGCAGGCACGTAAATCGCTTGAATAGATGTAATAGATCCGTCTTTAGTTGAACTGATACGTTCTTGTAATTGACCCATTTCAGTTGCAAGTGTTGGTTGATACCCTACGGCAGAAGGCATACGTCCAAGTAGGGCTGATACTTCTGAACCTGCTTGTGTGAAACGATAAATGTTATCGATGAATAAAAGCACGTCTTGTTTTTCCATATCACGGAAGTATTCCGCAATTGTTAAACCTGTAAGTGCTACACGCATACGAGCTCCTGGTGGTTCGTTCATTTGTCCAAACACCATCGCTGTTTTAGCAGATACACCTGACTCTTGCATTTCATGGTAAAGGTCGTTCCCTTCACGAGTACGTTCCCCTACCCCAGTAAATACTGAAATACCACCAAGTTCTTCGGCAATATTATGAATCAATTCTTGAATTAATACGGTTTTCCCTACACCGGCACCACCGAATAAACCGATTTTACCACCTTTAAGATATGGTGCTAAAAGGTCAATAACTTTAATCCCTGTTTGTAGAATTTCGTATTGACTGTTTAATTCTTCAAATTTTGGTGCTGGTTTATGGATTTCATGTCTTGTGAAATCTGCTGGGAATGGTTCCTTCAAGTCGATTGTATCTCCAAGAACGTTGAAGACACGGCCTAATGTTTCAGGTCCCACTGGAACGCTAATTGTGCGTCCTAAGTCCACCACTTTCATGCCACGTTGCAAACCATCGGTAGATTCCATGGCGATCGTACGAACTGCACCGTCCCCTAATTCTACAGCAGTTTCCAAAGTAACAGTTTTTTCGCTACCATCATTGGCTGTTTTCACAACTTGTAATGCATTATGAATATCTGGAACGCCTTCTTCTAAAGGAAATACCACGTCTACAACTGGCCCTACAACTTGTAAAATCTTTCCAGTTCTCAATCCATTTTCCTCCTTCTAAAATCCTAATGTTCTTCCAGAGCGGCTGCTCCACCGACAATTTCTGTAATTTCTTGTGTAATTTGCGCTTGTCGTCTCTGGTTCAAATCTTGTGTTAAGTTACTGATTAAATCTTTCGCATTATCAGTCGCACTTCTCATCGCAGTCATACGAGACGCATGTTCTGCTGATTTGGCATCGATAATGGCTCCGTAAATAAGCGATTCCGCATATTGTGGAAGCAAGATGTCCATAATAATTTCCTTGTTCGGTTCAAAAATATAATCCAATTCGTACTCTTTTGCTTCTTCAGCATCTAAGTCGATAATTGGTAACATTTTTTCAACACGGTAGTTTGATAAAAGCGCGTTTACATGGTGATTATAGCAAACGTAAAATTCATCAAATTCGCCGTCACGGAACATTTGGACCGCACTTGACACAATCTTTCTTACTTCTTCAAAGGTTGGAATATCGGATACGTCGTTAATTTCAAGACGCACATCCACTCCCATCTTTTTGAAGAAGCGACTTGCAGCATCCCCAATCGTTAAGATGACATATTCATCTTTTGATTGGTGGTCTAACTCTAACATTTCTCTTGTTGATTGGAAAATGGAAGAGTTGTAACTCCCAGCAAGTCCTTGATCAGATGAAATCACTAAGTATCCAGTCTTTTTAACCGGACGTTCAATTAATAAGTCGTGATAATCGATAAAAGAAGTTACTACTTCCCCGTCCTCTGACGTTTCATCGACAACCTCTTCTTTATTGTGATTTGCGTATAGTAAGTGAGTTACAACTTCACGGATTTTTTGAGCGTAGTCTTGATAGTGACGCACTGTTTGCTCTGATTTGGCTAATTTTGCTGCAGAGACCATCTGCATGGCGCTAGTGATTTGACTTGTTTTCTTTGTTGAAACAATTCTCTTCTTTAAATCATTTAAGGAAGCCGTCATTCAGGTCACCTCTCCTTTCTACGCTTATTGAACACGTTCAAATAAATGAATTTGTTTGAAACTCTCAATCACTTTGTAGAATTTCTCTTCATCCGAAATCACATGTTGATCGCGGATTTCATTCAATAAATCTCTATGTTCGCTTTCTAAATGTTGATATAACGCTTTTTCAAATGATTTAATACGGTCGATTGGAATCGCATCTAATAAACCATGTGTTAAAGCAAATAAAATCGATACTTGATACTCGATTGGTAATGGTTGGTGAACATCTTGTTTCAAGACTTCAACTGTACGTTTACCACGATTTAATTTTTGTTGAGTTGCCGCATCTAAGTCAGAACCGAATTGTGTGAAGGCTTCTAACTCACGGTAACTTGCTAAGTCGATACGTAATGTACCAGAAACTTTTTTCATCGCTTTAATTTGGGCAGAACCCCCAACACGCGATACAGATAATCCGGCAGATAACCCTGGACGTACCCCTGAGTAGAATAAATCACTTTCTAGGAAGATTTGTCCATCTGTAATAGAGATTACGTTTGTTGGGATATATGCAGAAATATCTCCGGCTTGTGTTTCGATGATTGGTAAGGCTGTTAATGACCCTGCTCCTAATTCATCACTTAATTTTGCTGCACGTTCTAGTAAACGTGAGTGCAAGTAGAATACATCCCCTGGATATGCTTCACGACCTGGTGGACGACGAAGTAATAGGGAAATTTCACGATATGCCGCAGCTTGTTTTGATAAATCATCATACACGATTAATACATCGCGTCCTTGATACATCCACTCTTCACCCATTGCAGTACCTGCATATGGTGCAATGTAAAGCATTGGTGCTGGTTGAGAAGCGCTCGCTGATACAACCGTTGTATATTCCATTGCTCCGTAACGTTTTAACGTTTCAACAAGAGCTTTAACCGTAGATTCTTTTTGACCAATGGCTACATAAATACATAATGTATTCTTACCTTTTTGGTTCAAAATTGCATCCACTGCAATACTTGTTTTACCAGTTTTACGGTCACCGATGATTAACTCACGTTGCCCTTTACCAATTGGAACCAACGCATCGACTACTTTTAACCCTGTAGGTAATGATTGTTTTACACTTTGACGTTGCATAACGCCAGGTGCTTCATTTTCTACTGGACGTTTCTTTGTTGTTTCGATAGCACCAAGACCGTCAATTGGACGACCTAACGCATCTACAACACGACCAATCAATGCATCTCCTACTGGAACATCAAGGATACGTCCTGTACGTTTAACAGGTTCTCCTTCATGGATATTTTCATATCCTCCGAAGATGATGACACCAACATCGTTTTTTTCTAAGTTTTGGGCCATCCCGTAGGCGCCATTTTCAAATTCTACTAATTCTCCAGCCATTACATTTGTAAGACCGATGACACGAGCAATTCCGTCCCCGATGAAGGAAACTTCACCGATTTCTTCAATCTGTTCTTTCGTTTCAAAAGAAGCGATTTGGTCACGAATTCTCGCTGTAATATTACTCATTTCCATTTATGCCATCTCACCTCTTTAATCCTGTTTGGCTAATTTTCTCTTTGAATTGTTTTAGTTTGTTTGCAATCGTTCCATCTAATAAATACTCTTTTGTCTTAATTTGAACGCCACCAATCACTGAAGGATCAACGGTATTCACCCAAGAATCAAATTCTTTATGTGTTTTATTTTGGAATGCAGTTGCAATACGATCCATCTGCTCATTCGTTAAAGGAATCGCAGAAACAATCTCTAATTTGTTAGCATTGTAAATATCTAAGAACGCTTCGAGTGCTTCTACAATATTCATTGAACCATCTTCAGACGGGAATGTTGCTAAGTACTCTTGCGTTTCTTTTGATAAATGTCCAAATGCTGATTCTAATACAGATAACTTTTTGTCATAAGAGACATGCTCTAAATGCATCATCTGTCTAAACGTCGAAGTATTTTGAATTCCTGCTAAAATTGCTTGGAGTTCATTCGTCACCTGCTCTAAGTGCCCTTCGAATTTTGCCTTCGCATAAAAATGGCTGGCTTCTTTAACGATATCTTTATGATATTTAACCATTATTTTCCAACCCCTTAATGAAGGCTTCAATTACTTCTTGATGTTTCTCTTTTGTCACTTCTTTTTCAAGAATTTGACTAGCAAGTTGAACCGATAGGTCTACAATATCATCTTGCACTTGCGCAATGGCACGTTGTTTCATTGAATCGACTTCACGTTGTCCATCAGCTTTCATGCGAGAGACCACATCTTTACCTTCTTTAATCATTTCATCTTGCGTTTTTGAAGCTGCTTCACGAGCGTTATCTAAGATTTCGCTACCTTTCACTTCTGCGTTATGAATAATTTCGTTGGCATTGGCCTGAATTTCTTCAGCTGATTTTCTTTTTTCAGCGGCTTCGTCTAAATCTTTAGCAATTTTATCTCGACGTGCTTCTAACATGGCATTCACTTTATCCCAAGAAAAGAATTTCACCAAGAATAGTAACAACGTCATTGAAATTAATACGACTAAAGTATCGCCTAAAACTGTACTGACATTACCTGATAACATTACTTCAAACATCTCTCACCCCTCCTTTGCGACAATAATTCCATTTGTTGGATTATTTAACGAATACAAGGATAAGAGCGATTAATACGGCGAAGATTGGCATCGCTTCGATTAAGGCAACCCCGATGAACATTGTTGAACGTAATTCATTGCTCATTTCTGGTTGGCGTGTCATTGATTCAATTGTTTTTACGATAACTGCTTGGTTACCAAAGGCTGCTGCTAAAGCTGCTCCTGCTACTGCGATTGCTGCTGCTAATTCTGTCATTATAAATTCCTCATTTCTTAAAATTAATGTTTCATTACTTTATGTGAGATGTAAACCATTGTCAACGTACAGAATACGTACGCTTGAATAGCTCCAATTACCACTGAAAATCCTTGCCATACTACTCCTAGTGGAATTGCAAGAATATAGGTTATTAGTCCTGCTGCGGATGAGAACATCACAATCAATCCTAATAACACTTCGCCGGCATAAATATTTCCGTAGAGACGGAATGCCAACGTAATTGTGTTCGTAAACTCTTCAATCAATTTGATTGGGAGCATTATCGACATTGGACTTAAGTAAGAATGTTGAATATATCCTTTGAGTCCCATTTTCTGTACACCAGAATAATGTGCGATTAATGTTGTCATAAGCGCTAAGGCTAAACATACTATCGGGCTAGCTGTTGGACTGGCAAAATAGCTGTGATCTTCATAGTGAATAAAGATAATTAGCCCAACCATATTAGCGACTAGTACAAAAGAAAACAGTGAGAAAATGTATAAATAATACGTTTGTGCTGTTTTCTCATCAACTGCACTGTTTACAATACCCTTCGTGAAGTCCATAAGAGCTTCTAAAGCATTTTGCAACTTACCAGGCTTCATCGAAACCTTCCTTGAGGCAAAAATTGTAAACAATGTGATTAGTAAAACACTAACCCCACATGAAATCAAAATCGGAACTGAAAACGACAATCCAAAAATCTCAACCACTTTTGGCGTTGCTTCCATGTTTCTTATTTCCCCTCCTTTACACCAAATAAAAAAACTGACAATAATCCTATACTTTGAGTTTTACGCTCAGTACGGTGATTATTGTCAGATTTGGTGGCAATAGTCTATCGCAAAAGCGTTGACTATATAAATTTATTATTTGGTTCCGAATAAACGATCTCCAGCATCTCCTAATCCTGGAAGAATGTATCCATGTTCATTTAATCTTTCATCTAACGCTGCTGCGTAAATGTCGATATCTGGGTGGGCTTTACGTAGAACTTCTACACCTTCTGGAGCAGCTACAAGACAGCAAAATTTAATTGAGCTAGGTTGTGCACCACGCTTCAACAGTGCGTCAATAGCAGCTACTGCAGATCCCCCAGTTGCTAACATAGGATCAACGACAAACAATTGTCTTTCAGAAATATCTGAAGGCAACTTCACGAAATACTCAACAGGTTGCAATGTGTCATGATCACGATACATACCAACATGCCCAATTTTGGCTGCTGGGATTAATTCGAGAATTCCATCAACCATTCCAAGTCCTGCTCGCAGAATCGGAATGATAGCAACTTTTTTACCAGCTAATGTTTTCAATGTTGTTTTAACAAGTGGAGTTTCGATTTCTACATCTTCAAGAGGCAGATCTCTAGAAACCTCATAAGCCATTAGCATTGAAATTTCGTTTACAACTTCGCGGAAAACTTTTGTTCCACAATCTTTTTGACGAATCATTGTCAATTTATGTTGAATTAACGGATGATCAAGTACGTGAAATTTACCCATTTGTCATTCTCCTTCCAATACATTAGTGTCACTTCTATTATTTTACCTAAAAACCAGTTAAATATCTAGTCTCAGTTTGAAAACTTATTATTATTTTCATAATCTGAAACAAACCTTTACATTTACTTCGTTACGCGTATAATTTGAAAGTTTCCGTCAACTGTTTCACTTCTTGACGAACCGTGTTTAATACTTCTTCATTTTCAGGATGTGTTAATGTTGTAAGGATTAACTCAGCTACTTTTTTCGCCGCAGCTTCATCGAAACCACGTGTTGTAATAGCTGCCGTTCCGACACGAATTCCACTTGTTTTAACAGGTGGTAATGTATCAAATGGAATGGCATTTTTATTCACTGTAATTCCAACAGTGTCGAGTAATTCTTGCGCTTCTTTACCGTTTAATCCAGTATCTTTAATATCGAGGAGTAATAGATGGTTATCTGTACCACCTGAAATCGCACGAATCACTGTTCCTTCGAACACTTGTGCCATAGCTTTAGCATTTTTTACGACTTGCTCAATATACTCACCAAATGCTGGTTGAAGAGCTTCATGGAATGCAACTGCTTTACCAGCAATCACGTGCTCTAGGGGGCCACCTTGGATTCCAGGGAAGATCGCACTGTTTAATTTTTTACCAAATTCTTCTTTTGATAAAATTAAACCGCCACGTGGTCCACGTAATGTTTTATGTGTTGTTGATGTCACAACATCAGCATATGGAACTGGATTTTGATGAGCCCCTTTAGCAACTAACCCTGCGATGTGGGCCATATCCACCATAAAGTAAGCTCCAACTTCTTTAGCAATTTCACTAATGCGTTTGAAGTCAATCTCACGTGGGTACGCTGAAGCTCCAGCCACGATTAATTGTGGTTTTTCTTCCTTAGCGATACGTTCTAATTCATCATAATCGATTGTTTCAGTTTCTGGATTTACTCCATAAGAAACAAACTGATAATCTTGTCCAGAGAAGTTCACTCCCATTCCGTGAGTCAAGTGACCACCGTGGTTTAAGTCCATCCCTAAAATCTTATCGCCTTTCTTCACTAGCGCACGATATGCTGCCATGTTTGCTTGAGAACCTGAGTGAGGTTGCACATTGGCATATTCAGCACCAAACAATTCTTTTACGCGATCAATCGCTAATTGTTCGATAACATCCACGTACTCACATCCACCATAATAACGACGACCTGGATACCCTTCTGCATATTTATTCGTTAGAATACTTCCTTGTGCACGTAAAACTCCTTCTGATACGAAGTTTTCTGATGCAATCAATTCGATTCCTTGTTGCTGACGATGAAGTTCTTTTTCAATCGTCTCAAAGATGATTTTATCTTCTGTAAATTGACTCATTCAACTACCCCTTTCTATTCTTACCTTCCTATTTTATCACATTATCACGTTTTGTAGAAAAGCTACGAGTTCTCCTAAAGAACGGTGGATGCCGCCTTTTTCAAACGGTTCATATAGGCGATTCCAACGCCCGTTTCTGGAGCCTCTTGTGCCAGAATAATATCTAACCCTAAATGATCTAATGTTCGAAGTCCATCAAATAAAGCACGATTCATATCGTCTACACTTTCACCCATGAAGTAAACACCGTTCACTGTATCTTTTAAGGATTCCACAATAACATCTTGTGCCATCACGCCAATTGTTTTTCCTTGTAGTTTGTATAGATTGATGACTTCTTCAAACGTTTCTACTGTTCCTCCTACAACCAATACTGGTGTTTTTGGTGCATAATGACGATACTTCATTCCTGGAGATTTGGGTACTTCACGCTCTCCTGCTGTCGTTTTGACTGTAGATTGAATAGGCCCAATGACCGCTTCAATTTGTTCTTTTGTAATGACGCCTGGTCTTAAAATCACTGGACCTTCTTCATTTGTCAAATCAATCACTGTTGACTCAACACCGACCGTAGATGAACCACCATCAACGATACCACGAATACGTCCATTCATATCTTCGAATACGTGCTCCACTTTTGTTGGACTTGGTTTCGTTGAAAGGTTCGCACTAGGCCCTACAAGAGGAATTCCTACCTTTGTAATTAACTCTAATGTGATTGGATGATTTGGCATACGAAATGACACCGTTGGCAGACCAGCGGATAAGGCTGGAGCGTAAATCCCTGGTTTTGCCTTTAGAATCATCGTCAGTGGTCCAGGCCAAAAAGCCTTCGCTAAGGTTAGCGCAATTTCAGGCACTTCTTCTACAGTAGAAGTCATCTGCTGGATATCACTAATATGGACAATCAGTGGATTATCACTTGGACGTCCTTTAGCTTCAAAGACTTTTAACACCGCTTCTTGACTTGTTGCGATTGCTCCTAATCCATACACCGTTTCCGTTGGGAAAGAAACAATTTCTCCTTGTTGCAAAGCTTTAGCTGCAATATCTAAGTTCTCTTTTGTAAAAATTTGTGTTTCCATTACTGCGCCTCCTTTCCACTCACAATAATCATTCGGTCCATACCTGCAATATCTTTATGAATCGTTACTTTTCGATTTGGACAAGCTAAACTAAAAATTCGTTTCACGCATGCTCCTTGGTTAAATCCAATTTCAAAAAAGGCTTGCCCACTATCTGTTAAAAATTCTTCTAATCGGTTGGCAATCTTTTCGTAAATCGCAAGCCCCTCATTTTCTGCAAACAATGCTTGAATTGGCTCATAAAGTCGCACCGATTCATCCATTAATGCTTCTTCTGAAAATGCAATATATGGTGGATTACTAATAATACACTCAAACTTTTCATGTGGTACGTTGCTGTACACATCGCTGTAAAATAATTCAGTTTGAAGATTGAACTTCTCTCGATTCTTTTTTGCAACAACGAGCGCTTCCTCTGAGATATCGCACCCCATATATTGATGTCGGCCTACTAATCTTTCCAGGCTTAAAATAATGCATCCTGTTCCGACGCCAATTTCAAGTACGTTCCCAACTGGACATTGTTCTAAAAATGACTGGGCTTTTAAAACTAGCTCTTCTGTTTCTGGGCGAGGAATTAAAGTGTCCTTTGTGACCATAAATTCTTCCCCTAGAAATTCAGCCACTCCTGTAATTTGCTGCAATGGTTCAAATGTACTAAGGCGCAGCAACTCAGGTTGTAAATATTCAAAAGTCACAGTAGCCTCTTGTCGTAAATTCAACAGAAATTGCGACAAGGTCCATTGATTCTTAAATAGCATTAATTCTCTTACAAGATGTTGGCATTCTTCGCTTCCTAATTTAGGTTGTTTTTCTTCTAAAAAACAAGAAGCCCTAACGAGGACTTCTTGGTTTGTTGGATTAGTTGTTTCCATTATTTAATTGCTCCAATTTTTCTGTGTGATCATAAAGAATTAAAGCATCGACAATTTCATCAATTTTTCCAGCTAACACTTGATCTAACTTTTGAAGTGTTAAACCAATACGGTGGTCTGTAACACGGTTTTGTGGGAAGTTATACGTACGAATACGTTCAGAACGGTCCCCTGTACCTACAGCTGATTTACGGTTTGCATCATACTCTGATTGCGCTTCTTGAGAAATCTTGTCGTATACACGCGCACGCAATACTTTCATCGCTTTCTCACGGTTCTTCAATTGTGAACGTTCATCTTGCATAGCAACAACAATTCCTGTTGGCAAGTGAGTTAAACGGACGGCAGATGCAGTCTTATTAACGTGCTGTCCACCGGCACCTGATGCATGGTAAATATCCACACGAATATCTTTATCTTCTAATTCAATTTCTACTTCTTCTGCTTCAGGCATTACTACGACTGTAGCTGTTGAAGTATGCACACGTCCTTGAGATTCAGTTGATGGAACTCGTTGTACACGGTGCGCACCAGATTCATATTTTAATTTAGAGAAGACGTTATCTCCTGTGATCATTAAAATAACTTCTTTATAACCACCGATACCTGTAACGTTGGCATCCATCACTTCTACACGCCAGCCTTGTGACTCTGCGTATTTTTGATACATATTCAAAAGGTCTCCAGCAAAGAGTGCAGCTTCATCTCCACCCGCAGCCCCGCGGATTTCCATGATGATGTTTTTGCCATCGTTTGGATCTTCTGGTAAGAGTAAGAATTTGATTTTATCTTCTAATTCTACTTTTTCTTTTTTGAGGGAGCTTAATTCTTCTTTCGCCATTTCTGCCATTTCAGCATCTAAGCTTTCACCAAGCATTTCCTCTGTGTCGCTAATTTCTTCTACGACTTGTTGATAACGTTTGAACGTCTCTACTTTTGGTCGTAAGTTTGCTTCTTCTTTTGTTAATTCCATGAATCGTTTTGTATCGCCGATAACTTCTGGGTCACTTAGTAACTCTGAAAGCTCATCATAGCGAATAATAAAACTATCTAATTGATCGAACATACTTTTCTCCTTTATCTTCTCTTATAAGCGTTCTTCACCTGGATGGTTATAGTGATAACGGCAAACTGGATAATAGGCATCATTGCCTCCAATTTGAATTTGTTCTCCCGTATACACTGGAACACCATCGACTACGCGCATATTCATACTTGCTTTTTTATGACAATACCAACAAATCGTTTTAATTTCTTCGATTTTATCAGCATAGAGTAATAAGTATTTAGATCCTTCGAATAATTCGTTTTGGAAATCATTCTTCAGTCCAAATGCCATTACTGGAATATTTAATTCGTCAACAATTCGAGCGAGTTCAAGAATGTGTTGTTTTGATAAAAATTGAGATTCATCAATCAAAATACAATATGGTTTCACTGCTTGTCCTTCGACGATTTCGTAAATTGGAGTATCATCAAAGATTGGAATAGCTTCACGTCTAACACCAATACGACTCGATACATACCCTACTTGATCACGATCATCAATTGCACTCGTAAATAATAAAACCGGTTTGTCTTGTTCTTCATAATTATGTGCAACCTTTAAAATTTCGATTGATTTACCACTATTCATTGCACCATATTTAAAAAACAATTGTGCCACAATTATCCCTCCAATTGTTAAACTATACCTTTAATATCTTACGATAAACGGGTACCTTTGTGCAAAGAAAAACCGTTATTTTAAGGTATTTTTCACAAACTATTTTAATAAAATTTTAAAAACGTTTTTATAAACCACTTTTCATGAAAATATGCTACAATAATGAAGTATATTAACGGAAAGGATCGTCTAAATTGAATCTTAGAACACAAGTTGCATTAGGAGCTGGTAGATTTACTCGCTGGGCTCTGAAGACTTTTACAAAAGGCGGTAGTAGCATGCCAGGGAAAGTGGCACATGCTATCGATCCAAACATTTTAAAATCATTAGCTGAAAACTACGATGTTATTATCGTCAGCGGAACAAACGGGAAAACTTTAACGACTTCCCTCATCGTTCAATTATTAAAACAAAAATATCCAAATATTTTAACAAACCCTACTGGAGCTAACTTAACTCAAGGGATTGTTTCAACGTTTTTAAATCACTCACCAAAAGCTGGCGAAAAGAATATCGCCGTTCTTGAAGTGGATGAAGCAACAATTCGTCACATTACTCCATATATTGAACCAAAATTATTTGTCTTCACGAATATTTTCCGTGACCAAATGGATCGTTTTGGAGAAATTTATACAACTTACCAATTAATGCTTGAGGGTGCTGCTTTTGCACCAAGTGCTACAATTTTAGCAAATGGCGACGCTCCTATTTTTAATAGCGTTGATACTCCAAATCCACGTGAGTATTTCGGATTCAACAATGCTGAAGATAGCGAAATGATGGCACACTACAATACTGATGGTGTTCTTTGTCCACATTGCCAATCTATCTTGCATTATAAGAGCATTACTTATAGCAACCTTGGTAAATACTATTGTCCAAAATGCGACTTCAAACGTCCTGAATTGAATTATGCAGTCACTGCACTAAATGAATTATCTCTAACAGGTTCTTCATTTGATATTGACGGTACAACGTTCTCAATTCCAATTGCTGGGCTTTACAATATTTACAATGCGTTAGCAGCCTACTCTGCAGCAAAATTCTTTGGCCTTTCTACTGAAGAAATCCAAGAAGGCTTCTCGAAAGCTCAACGCGTCTTTGGTCGTCAAGAAACATTTACTGTTGAAGACAAAGATGTGATGTTAAACTTAATTAAAAACCCAGTTGGGTTTAACCAAATCGTTCAACTCTTAAGTTACGAAAAAGAACCATTTAGTTTAGGTGTTCTCTTAAACGATAACCCAGCTGACGGTCAAGATGTGAGCTGGATTTGGGATGGCGATTTCGAAGGATTACATGCCTTGAACACTGTCGACACAGCGATTAGTGGTATCCGTGTTGAAGACCTTGGCGTCCGTATGGAAGTTGCCGGTTTTGAAAATATGAAAGTCTTTAAAACAAATGCGGAATTAATCGATTGGATTCGCAAAGCTCCAACGAATAAAGTCAATGTACTAGCAACTTATACTGCTCTACTCGACTTACGTAAAGACTTTGCTAAAGAAGGATACCTCAAGGAAGGGATGAACGGATGAAATTAAGAATCTGTCATTTATATGGAAACTTAATGAATACGTATGGTGATAATGGGAACTTACTCATGTTGCAACACCGTGCGAAAAAATTAGGGTGCGAAGTAGAAACAACTTTAATTAGTTTAGAAGAAGATTTTAATCCTGACGACTTTGATATCGTAATGTTTGGCGGTGGTCAAGACTACGAGCAAACAGTCGTTGCAAAAGATCTTCAAAATAAAAAAGACGCCCTTATCCAATATATCGAAGATGATGGTGTTGTCGTTGCGATTTGTGGAGGCTTCCAATTACTTGGTCGCTACTACGTGAATGCAAGCGGCGAACGTCTAAACGGAATTAGCGCCATTGACGTATGTACAAACGGACAATTTCCAAATCGTTTAATCGGTGATGTTGAGATTGTTAATGAAGAATTTGGTGAAACGTATTTAGGATACGAAAACCATATTGGTAGAACATACCTTGGTAAAAACATGAAACCACTTGGAAAAGTCGTTAAAGGCTACGGAAATAACGAAGAAGATCATGTCGAAGGATGTCATTATAAAAATGTATTCTGCTCATACTTCCACGGCCCAATCCTAGTGAGAAACCAACATTTAGCTGACCGTATCATTGAAACGGCAGCCGAGCGTCAACGTTCAAAAAATGCATAAACGAAAAGACCCGTGTAACAAAAATGGGCTCTTTGTCAAATAGTGTTGATGAAGAATTTTAGGAAGGGATTAAGCAACTAATTGTTGCTTAATTCCTTTTTGTTTTGGGCCAAACATTTTTGTTA
>JAGZLX010000029.1 GCA_018364485.1 Granulicatella adiacens | reverse complement strand
TTAACCATAAAAAGACACCTCCATGCGTATTTGATAATATTGTACCAAATCCAACTTGGAGGTGTTTTTATTTAATTCTCATTTACGGGGGTCAGTGCCGAAAGCCAGAGTTAGTTGCTTTATTTTTATTTTTATTTATTTTCTAGGTAAGTAATCGCCATTGCATCAACGCCTGTGTGGCTCATGATAATTGGTGAAGTTGTTACAATTGTGAGTGGCACATCAGGGAAGAGTTCACGCACACGAGCAATATTTCCTTCGTTAAAGTCACTTAATCCTGCATGCATAATTCCGATTTCTTGAATGCCATTTGGAGCGGCTTTCATTTGTTCAAAAATCTCGTCATATTTCTTTTGAAGTGATTTCAGACCGCGGCCTTTTTGGATAATTTCAATCTTGCCATTAATGACTTGTAGAAATAATTTAATGTTTAATAAGTTTGAGAACATTCCCATCAATTGGCTTATGCGTCCACCTTTAATTAAGTTGTCTAAGTTTACTACTGTTAAATAAAGAGTAGTGCGTTTCTTAGCATCTTCAACAATCTCAAGAATTTCTTCTACAGTTTTACCTTCTTGTGCTGCCTTAGCTGCCTCTTTAACAATCATTCCCATAGATCTAGAAGTGAAGTCTGAATCGACAACAGTGACATTTGTTTCTGTGATGTCGGCTGCTTGACGAGCGGCGTCTACAGTACCACTGATGGAACGCATCATCTGAATTGAAATAACAGAATCGCCATTTTTTCCAAGTTCGTCATATACTTCTACGAATCGACCGATAGATGGTTGAGCTGTTTTTGGAAGTTCAGCACTCGCGATCATTTTTTGTTTAAATTCTTCTTTTGTAATAGTCACTCCATCGATATAGTTTTCATCATCGATTGAGATATTCATTGGAACGATGGAGATTTCAAATTGTTTAACTTCTTCTTCAGTTAAGTCTGCTGTTGAGTCCGTTACAATATATACTCTTGACATTAAAGTCACTCCTATCAAATAAGTTTACTTATCTATAATACCATATTTTTCGCCTAAAAAGCTATATTCATAATCTATGTGGAAAAGTGCGAATTATGATACAATAAATAAGCAAATGTAAAGCGTGAAAGGATGAATGGGATGGACGGAATCCTTCCGTTATGGAAAGAGAAAGGCATGACGTCGTTTGACTGTGTCTATAAAGTTAGAAAAATATTGAAAACGAAAAAAGTTGGTCATTCTGGTACTCTTGATCCTGAGGTGGATGGCGTCTTACCAATCTGTATCGGTAAAGCGACGAAGGTTGTTGAAAATCTTCATGAAGCCAATAAAGTCTATCAAGGTGAGATTACATTAGGGTTTTCTACCGAAACAGAAGATGCTCACGGGAAAGTTGTTGCAACGACACCTATCGATACTCCTTTTTCCTTTCAAGAAATTGACGAAAAAATGCAAAGCTTTATCGGAGAAATTACTCAGATTCCACCGATGTATTCTGCTGTAAAAGTGAACGGAAAACGTCTTTATGAATATGCAAGAGCAGGAGAAGAAGTGGAGCGCCCTATAAGAAAGGCAACGATTTATGACTTCAAGCGTATTTCAGAACCAGTTTACAATAGTGAAACGAAGACACAATCATGGAAATTTGAAGTGAGTTGCAGCAAAGGGACTTATGTGAGAACTTTATCTGTTGATTTAGGAAAAGCGTTAGGTGTTGAAGCGCATATGTCACAATTAACCCGTGTGAAAAGTGGCCCTTTCCACTCAGATGACTGCATTACATTAGAACAACTAAACGAGCTTGTAGTAAATGATAAAGCTCAAGTAGCCTTAAAACCAGTTGATTTAGTATTTGAAGACTATCCTCGAATCGACTTAACTGAAGATGAATATATTCGATTTAAAAATGGTGCAATTTTATCTCAAGCCGAATTTCCTCAGATTTTCGCACCGACAGCATGTTATTTTGAAGAGGAACTTATTTCGATTTATGGTCCGCATCCAAGTAAAAAAGGCTTATTAAAACCTATTAAAATGTTTTAGAAAGGAGAGAAGAATGCAAACAATAGAGTTAACACACCCTTACAAAAAAGAGTGTATATTTCCAGAACCGATTGTCCTCGCTTTAGGATTCTTTGATGGAATTCACTTAGGTCATAAAGAAGTGATTACTACAGCCAAAAAAGTTGGACAGGAACGCGGGCTTAAAGTAGCAGTCATGTCTTTTAATCAGCATCCGTCTGTTATTTTTCAAAATGTAGATCCTGCAAGCATTCAATATGTCTCGCCGCTAGAACGTAAGAAGGAATTATTAGAAGAACTTGGTGTAGATATATTCTATTTAGTGGATTTCACAAGAGAATTTGGGGCACTTACACCGAAAGAATTTGTCGATCAATATATTGTCGGATTAAACGCGAAAGTCATTGTAGCTGGGTTTGATTACACGTACGGCAAGAGAGACATCGCGAATATGGAATTATTACCGAAGTACGCTTCGAATCGATTCGAGATTATTACAATTGATGAGCAAAAGAACGATAGTGGAAAGATAAGTTCGACAGCAGTTCGAGATTTATTGCTACAAGGTGATATCGAACAAGCCAACGACTTGTTAGGATACGACTACATCATGGATGGGGTTGTTGTTCACGGCTTTGGACGAGGTAGTAAAATGCTTGGATTCCCAACTGCCAATATCGAAGTTTCAAACGATTCTTTCCTCCTTAAAAATGGAGTATATGTTGTTGAAATGTATGTGGAAGGTAAATGGATTCCTGGTATGGCGTCTATAGGAATTAACCCAACTTTTGATGACGTTCATAAAGTAACGATTGAAGTGAACTTACTCGATTTCGACAAGGATATTTATCACCTTCCTGTTCGTGTGAAATGGTTAAAATATTTAAGACCAGAATTGAAATTTGACGGTATCGATGCGTTAATCGCTCAATTAAAACAAGACGAACAAGATACAAGAGATTATTTTAAAACAAAGAGAGGTTGATTCTCGATGTGGTATTTAAAGAACTATGATGAACTAACGAAGGAAGAGATTGTTGCGATTTACAAAGCCAGAATCGAAACCTTTATTGTCGGCCAAGATTTGAATTATCAAGAAATTGACGATACGGATAAAAAATCTTGGCATTTTTTTGAGATGAATGATGCTAATGAAGTGATTTCTTATTTACGCATTATTCCTGAAAAAGAGAAGGTCCTTCTTGGTAGAGTCCTAATAGACAATCGATACCGAGGCAAAGGAAAAGGTCGTGCATTGTTAGAACGCGCTAAAGAAGTATGCAAAGAGTGGTTTGTGGATACTGTCATTGAAGTCCATGCACAAGCGCATTTAGTAAAATTATATGAATCACTTGGATTTGAAGTAGTTTCAGATCCGTATGATATAGTTGGCATTTCACATATTACGATGGAGTTGTATTAGGAGGAAATCATGATTACACGTTACACTCGTCCAGAGATGGCGAAAATTTGGTCTGATGAAAATCGTTATAACTGTTGGCTTGAAGTCGAAATCTTAGCTGATGAAGCTTGGGCAGAATTAGGAGAAATCCCTAAGGAAGATGTAGAAAAGATTCGTAAAAACGCAAAATTCACAGTTGAACGTATTTTAGAAATCGAAGAAGAAACTAGACATGATGTTGTTGCATTTACAAGATGTGTCTCTGAAAGTCTTGGAGAAGAAAAGAAATGGGTTCACTATGGTTTAACGAGTACGGACGTAGTAGACACAGCGTACGGCTATCAATTAAAACAAGCTAACGACATCTTACGTAAAGACTTAGCAGACTTCCTAGAAATCATTAAAGAAAAAGCACTAGCCTATAAAGATACAGTTTGTATGGGAAGAACGCATGGAGTTCATGCTGAACCAACCACTTTCGGATTGAAGTTAGCCTTATGGTATTCAGAAATGAAACGCAATATCGAACGTTTCGAACGCGCAGCACAAGGCGTTGAAGCGGGTAAAATAAGTGGCGCTGTTGGAACATTTGCGAATATTTCTCCAGAAGTGGAAGCATATGTGTGCAAAAAACTTGGGATTCGTCCTCAAGAAATCTCAACACAAATCTTGTCTCGTGACTTGCATGCGGATTACATTTCTACAATTGCTTTAATTGCGACAAGTATTGAGAAATTTGCGACAGAAATCCGTGGACTACAAAAATCTGAAACACGTGAAGTAGAAGAGTTCTTTGCAAAAGGGCAAAAAGGGTCTTCAGCAATGCCGCATAAACGTAATCCAATCGGATCTGAAAATATGGCAGGACTTGCTCGTGTCATCAGAGGGCATATGGTTACAGCGTATGAGAACGTGAACCTATGGCATGAACGTGATATTTCACATTCTTCAGCTGAACGTATTATTATTCCAGATAGCACGATTCTACTCAACTATATGCTACGCCGTTTCGGTAATATCGTTAAAAACTTGACGGTGTTCCCAGAAAATATGTTACGCAATATGGATGCCACATTTGGACTTATCTATAGCCAACGTGTGTTATTAAAACTGATCGACAAAGGTATGAGTCGTGAAAAAGCTTATGATTTAGTACAACCATGTACGGCTAAAGCATGGGACGAAAAACTTCCATTCCGCGCTGTTTTAGAAGAGCAACCAGAAATTACAGCTACTTTAAGTAAAGAAGATTTAGATGATGCGTTTGATTATCACTATCATATTAAGAATGTAGATTTAATTTTTAAACGCGTTGGAATCTTATAATTTTGAAAAACATGCTGAAAAGAGTGCATTTTCAATAAAAATATGGTATAAATAGAAAGTAAAATTTAACAAAAGGAGTCAGAAAATGATTAACGTAAGTGATTTAAAAGCTGGAATGACATTCATTCTTGATGGAAAATTAATTAAAGTGTTGGAAATCAGCCACCACAAACCAGGTAAAGGGAACACTGTAATGCGTATGAAAATCCGTGACGTTCGTAACGGTTCAACAGTTGATACAACAATGCGTCCTGATGAAAAAGTAGAACGTGCACACATCGATACAAAAGATGTTCAATACTTATACAGCCAAGATGGCGTTGGAGTATTCATGGACTTAGAAACATACGAACAATACGAAATTCCTGAAGAAACAATTGAACAAGAATTAAAATACATCCTAGAAAACATGGAAGTTAAAATCCAATTCTACGGTTCAGAAGTAATCGGGGTTTCATTACCATCAACAGTAGTATTACAAGTTACTGAAACTCAACCATCAATCAAAGGTGCTACAGTTACAGGTTCTGGTAAACCAGCAACAATGGAAACAGGTTTAGTAGTTAACGTTCCAGACTTCATCGAAGCAGGAGAATACTTAGAAGTTAACACTGCAGAAGGTACATACGTACGTCGTGCAACTAAATAATGATTTATTGAAACAAGGATGAGCCAAGCGTTCATCCTTGTTTTTTTATAAAGGAGAAATGTGTATGCGGATTGCTGTGATGGCAGGAACACCTATGGACACGAAGTTAGGCGTTGATTTATTAAATAAAAATGGCTTCAATCAAACCATTTCTGTTCCGATTTCTAAAAATCCGGTCGAACAAACGACTTTTCAAGCGTTAGAAGACGAAGAAAGAGAACATTATATTAGAAGTGTGATTGACGGGCTGAAAAACGATATTGACGCTGTATTTGTGTATTGTAACTCACTCAGTTCAGTTGTGAATTTTGATTCCTTGCAAGAAGAATATAGACTTCCTATGATTACTCCGATGCAAATGTATCGCACACTAGGCGTCGAACATAATTATTTAGCAGTAATGGCCGCGAATTCTCATGGATTAACAGGAGTAGAAAATAATTTATATATCGCAAACCCAAATTTGAAAGTGTTTGGTGTGACGATGTTAGAATTGGTTAAAGCGATTGAAACTGGTAAACCACAAGAAGAGATTATTAAGCAATTCGACTTCCATAGTTTATTCCATTATTTCGAAAGTACAGAGATTGAAGCTGTCGTACTAGGATGTACGCATTTCCCATATGTAAAAAAAGAGTTGGAGCAACTTTCAAGGATTCCAATTATTGATGTGGGTGTCTATATGATTGACCGATTGAAGAGCCACGTTAAGGAGGAAAAATCATGATTTCAATCGAAAAGATGAGTTATTTCTTTCGTTATGACAAAGTGAAATATAAAATTCCCGTAAAGTTTCCTGAAATTGCAGAAGAAATGGAACAGTTGAAGAAAGCTGGCCAAGATGCAAGACTTGAGTTCACGAAGTTAACAGAAGCGTTTCAGAAGAACTTTAAGTCATTTCGCATGGACCGAGTTAGTCAATGGATGAATCAAGCCCAAGTGGCAAGACCCGCTTTTTGGAGATACTTTATCGAAGAGGGGCAAGATGAAGGAAATCCATCCTTTGCATTACGGTTGTTTTATAATGACGATAAATTGGGCGTATATGTAGAATTGAGTTTTATCGAACGTAAAATGAACGAACGCTCTCTGAGGTTACAAAACAAAGTGTTGGAATGTGAACCTAATCGTGACATTCTATACGTAGCATCTGATTTTCAAAAGAATGCAACAGCATACGAAGGAAACGTATCTAATAGAGATGAACTAATAGAAGCTGTCAAAGAAGGAGAAATACGTAAAGTCATTTTAAGAAGGCCAGTATTTCTTGAAAGTACCAAAGATGGAATTGAAGAAGAACTTGCGGACGCATTGAAGGAATTAATTCCGTTTTATGAAACCATTTATATGAATGAAGTAAATTAAAAGAGGTAGATGTAAAATCTACCTCTTATTGTATTTATAGAGTTCTTTAAGCTGGAGCAGGAGTACCTGGCTTTATAGTTACTTCTTCTTCAGATTCAGTTTGCTCTGTAGTTGTTTCTTCTGTAGTTTCCTCAGTGGTTGTTTCACCAGTTGTTGGACCTTCAGTAGTAGGTGTCTCTGTTGTAGGTGTTTCAGTTGTTGTTACTTTAGTAGTTCCACTTTCAGTAGTAACCGTTGTTGTTTCATCACCTTTAACAATGATATACCCAACATATTCATAACAGTCCATTTCATCTACAGTAATTTCTTCTAATTGTGAAATAGAGACTACTTTAGTTTCACCGTTTAAGGTCACTTGCGAAGCGTCTACAGATCCGACAAGAATGCTACCAGCTCCAACCACAAATAAAATAGTAATTAACTTTTTACCTTTATTTGATTTTAATAGAGCATAGGCTGCACCTAATACTAAAAGTCCAGCTCCAAGTGTCACTAAACTTGTTGATGTTCCAGTGTTAGGAAGAGAAGGTTTGTCAATTGGACAAGCCACTTTCTTGTAAACTAATTTTACAGAAGTAGTAGAGTTTACTGCTCCCGAAGGGTTCCCAGAGATGATTAATTCTTTTTCAGAATTAGAAAGTGAAGCAATATCAACATTCGTGATGTTCACTTTAGTCGTACTATCTGCATATGCAGAAGTAAAATTAGAAGCGAAAATTGCTGTTAAAAACGCTAAAGAAATTAGGGCTACTAATTTTTTGAATGATTTCATAATAAATCCTTTCCTTTTTTAATTGATTATTTTATGAAATTATAATGGAAATAATGAAAATTTGCAAAGAAATGTGAAATCATTATTTTTCCTTTCAAAGGAAAATATAGAAATAAAAACGGACAGCTAGAACAGCTGTCCCTTGTCTTTTGATTAAGGTGGAGATGGTGTTCCCGGGAGAACAGTTACCTCTGTCTCTGTTTGAGCGGTTGTCGTTTCCGCTTCGGTAGTTGTTGTTACAATTGTTGTATCTTCAGTTGTTTCAGTAGTCTCAGTTGATACAGTTTCTGAAGTTGTTGACTCAACAGTTGTCGTTTCTACAGTAGGTATAATGTAACCAACATACTCGTAGCACTCAATTTCTGGAATAGTAATATCATTCAAAGCTGAAATAGAAAACAGTTTAGTTTCACCAATTACTTCAATTGTCGAAGCAATTGCAGGAGTTGCTAGCGCAATACTTGTTCCACCTAATACGAAGAGTATGATTAATTTTCTTCCTTTAGAAGACTTAACTAAAAATAAGCTAGAAACTAATAGCAGTGAACCGAAAATGATTGCTGCTAAGTTACTTGTAACCCCAGTATTTGGTAATGTTGGCTTATCAACAGGACATGCTTTCTTCTTATAAACTAGTTTTACAATAGCGTTCGAAGAAACTGATCCCGAAGGAGTACCATTTATCATATTGCTTAATTCAGTTGGGGTTAATGTATCTATATCCACCGTAGTTACATTAACAGTTTGACTTTCAGCAGCTTTTATAGAGCTGTTATAGAAAAAGAAGCCAAATAGGAAAACTGAAAGAAAAGCAAGTGTGAAATGTTTAAGCTTCATTTTGATGTTCCTTTCTATAAACTTATAGATTATTCTATAAAAAATTATAAAGGAAAACCAAAAGACATTCAATATATAGTAGGAATGCCTTATCTACGGCAATAGTTGTAGTACAAAACCTTCAAAAAATCAGTCTAAAGTCCTAGTATTTTTATATTGACTTAATTTGACCAATGTGTTAAATTATAAATGTGGTTAGCACTCGTCTTAGTCAAGTGCTAAAGAGAGGTGACTATGATGTTAACCAATAGACAATTGCTAATCTTACAATTAATCATACAATTATATACGGAAACTTTGGAGCCGGTCGGGTCGAAGAAGTTGATGGAAGTTGCAGAATTACCATTTAGTTCAGCGACGATTCGTAACGAGATGATGAAGCTGGAAGAGATGGGCTATCTTGAAAAGAACCATACTTCTTCTGGGCGAGTTCCTTCTAATAAAGGATATCGTTACTACATCGACAACATTCTACCTAGACAAAAGCAACCTGTTTCTTTAAGCGTTCGAAATCAAATTCGTGAAGTTTTCCAACAGTCAACATTAGAGATTCAAGATGTATTTCGTTTATCTGCTGACATACTAGCAACATTAACGAACTACACCGCAATTTCTTTTGGACCGGAAGTGAAAACTGCCACGTTATCGGGATTTAGACTTGTTCGCCTAAACCCAAATCAAGTGATGGCAATCATAGTCATCAGTAATGGTTTAGTTGAAAATAAAGTCTATACAATTCCTGGTGGAATTGACGATAGTGATTTAGATAAAGTGGTTCGCATCATTAATGAAGAATTAATTGGAGTACCGCTAGATATCGTTGCTAAACGATTAAAAACGGATCTTCCAATCCTTATGAATCGCTATATGAATTCACAAATTCAAATCGTCAAAGTGATTCAAGAAATGATGAATCGTTTCGAAAATGATCGAATGCATGTCGCAGGAAGAAGATATTTGTTAAATTACTTTGATCATCACGCTAATGTGGATCAACTCAAGGGAATTTATCAATTGATGGATGATCAGTCTAAGTTACATCAACTAGTAACCAATGATCATCAAGATATTCAAATTAGGCTCGGGTCAGAAATGGATCATCCGTTACTTGGTGACTTTAGTTTGGTAACTGCTAGTTACGAAACTCCAAACCAAGATACAGGACTGATTGCACTTCTTGGACCAAAGAATATGCCGTATTCGAATGTATTATCAATTGTAAAAGGACTCAGGGAAGAGTTAGCAACCACGATAGAAGATTATTATCGTAACTTATAGAGTAAGGAGATGAAATCTTGGAAACAAATGAACAAAACAATAAAGAAGAATTAAAAGAAGAAAAAATTGTTGCAGATGAAGCTCCTCAAGAAGAAGTTACTGAAGAAACCACAACAGAACTTACGAATGAAGAGAAATTACAACAAGAAGTAGAGAAGTTGAACGATCAAGTATATCGACTGTCTGCTGAAATCTCGAATATCCAAAAGAGAAATGCAAAAGAAAGACAAGATGCTGCAAAATATCGCAGCCAAAGTCTTGCACAAAACTTATTAAATGTGATTGATAACCTTGAGAGAGCCATCGCTTCTCCAAGTGAATCAGAAGAAGCTCAAAATCTTAAAAAAGGGATTGAGATGGTGTATGAAGGTTTCCTTTATGCGCTAAAAGAAGAAGGCATCGAAGAAATTGAAGCCTTAAACCAACCATTCGATCCAACTTTACATCACGCTGTTCAAACCGTTCCTGTTGAGGAAGGGCAAGAAGCAGACCGCGTGGTACAAGTGTATCAAAAAGGATACAAATTAAAAGATCGAGTATTACGACCAGCAATGGTCATCGTATCACAATAAGAAGACGAAACTTAAAACAATATTATAAATAATAGGAGTGAATTAAATATGAGTAAAATTATTGGTATTGACTTAGGAACAACAAACTCAGCAGTAGCTGTTTTAGAAGGTAACGAAGCAAAAATTATTGCAAACCCAGAAGGAAACCGTACAACACCATCTGTTGTAGCGTTCAAAAATGGTGAAATTCAAGTAGGTGAAGTTGCAAAACGTCAAGCTGTAACAAACCCAAATACAATTGCATCTATCAAACGTCACATGGGCGAAACAGGATATAAAGTTGAAATCGAAGGTAAATCTTATACACCTCAAGAAATTTCAGCAATGATCCTACAATACTTAAAAGGATATGCTGAAGAATATCTTGGAGAAAAAGTAGACAAAGCAGTTATTACAGTACCTGCATACTTCAACGACGCACAACGTCAAGCAACTAAAGATGCTGGTCGTATCGCTGGTTTAGAAGTAGAACGTATCGTTAACGAACCAACTGCAGCAGCTCTTGCATATGGTCTTGATAAAGTTGACCATGAAGAAAAAATCTTAGTATTCGACCTTGGTGGTGGTACGTTCGACGTATCAATCCTTGAATTAGGAGATGGCGTATTCGACGTATTATCAACAGCTGGTGATAACCATCTCGGTGGGGATGACTTCGACCAAAAAATCATTGATTTCTTAGTAGAAGAATTCCAACGTGATAACGGTATTGATTTATCAAGCGATAAAATGGCAATGCAACGTTTGAAAGATGCTGCTGAAAAAGCTAAGAAAGACTTATCAGGTGTTTCTCAAACACAAATCAGCTTACCATTCATTTCTGCTGGTGCAGCTGGCCCATTACACTTAGAAGTAACATTAACTCGTGCTAAATTTGATCAATTAACTCATGATTTAGTAGAACGTACAAAAGAACCAGTTCGTCGTGCATTAGCTGACGCAGGTTTAACAGCTTCAGATATCGACCAAGTATTATTAGTTGGTGGATCAACTCGTATTCCAGCAGTTGTTGAAGCAGTACGTAAAGAAACTGGTAAAGAACCTAACAAATCAGTAAACCCTGACGAAGTAGTAGCGATGGGTGCTGCAATCCAAGGTGGAGTTATCTCTGGTGATGTGAAAGATATCGTATTATTAGATGTAACACCATTATCACTTGGTATTGAAACAATGGGTGGCGTGTTCACTAAATTAATCGATCGTAACACTACAATCCCAACAAGCAAATCACAAGTATTCTCAACTGCAGCGGATAACCAACCAGCAGTAGACGTACACGTATTACAAGGTGAACGTCCAATGGCAGCGGACAACAAGACTTTAGGTCGCTTCCAATTAACAGATATTCCAGCTGCTCCTCGTGGTGTGCCTCAAATCGAAGTAACATTCGATATCGATAAAAACGGTATTGTAAATGTACGTGCTAAAGATTTAGGAACTGGTAAAGAACAAGCTATTACAATTAAATCTTCTTCAGGTTTATCAGATGAAGAAATCGAACGTATGGTGAAAGATGCAGAAGCTAATGCTGAAGCAGATAAAAAACGTAAAGAAGAAGTAGATTTACGTAACGAAGTAGACCAATTAATCTTCACTGTTGACAAAACATTGAAAGATTTAGAAGGTAAAGTAGATGCTAGCGACGTTCAAAAAGCAGAAGCAGCTCGTGATGAATTAAAAGCAGCTGTGGAAGCAAACGACTTAGAAGCAATGAAAGTAAAACGTGACGCTTTAAATGAAGTGGTACAAAACTTAACTGTTAAACTTTATGAACAAGCAGCTGCAGCTCAACAAGCAGCAGGCGCTTCTCAAGAAGGTACAACAGAAAAATCATCTTCAAATAACGATGGCGTTGTGGATGCTGACTTCGAAGAAGTAGACTAATATTTGCTAAAATGATAGGGTGTAAGACTACTTAGTGGCCTTACGCCCATATCCTTTGTAAACTAAGAAAGAAAAGGAGGGGCAATTCAGTGGCCAAAAGAGATTTATATGAAATTTTAGGCGTATCCAAAGATGCCTCTGAAGCAGATATTAAGAAAGCTTATCGTAAATTATCTAAAAAGTACCATCCAGATATTAATAAAGAACCTGGAGCAGATGAAAAATTTAAAGAAATAGCTGAAGCTTATGAAATTCTAGGTGACGCACAAAAACGTGCAGCCTATGACCAATATGGACACGCTTCTTACGATCCAAACTCTGGATTTAGTGGAGGCGGATTTGGTGGTGGATTTGAAGGTTTCGGCGGGTTCGACGGTTTTGGCGGTAGTGGAAACTTTACTGGTGGATTCGAAGATATCTTTAGTAGTTTCTTCGGTGGTGGAGCTAGTCGTGCAGACCGTGCAAATATGCCGCGTCAAGGGGCTGACCTTCAATATGTCATGGATTTAACCTTTGAAGAAGCTATCTTTGGTAAAGAAGAAACGATTCATTATCATCGTAGTGACGAATGTCAAACTTGTCATGGTACTGGTGCTAAACCAGGTACTCATCCTACAACATGTTCTAAATGTCATGGTGCAGGTGTGATTAATGTTGAAAGAAATACACCATTTGGACGTATGATGAGTCAAACAACCTGTGATGTGTGTCATGGTACAGGACAAGAAATTAAAGAAAAATGTCCAACCTGTCACGGTCATGGTCAAGTAGATGAAACACATAAAGTGAAAGTGAAAGTTCCTGCTGGGGTTGAAGATGGAAATCAAATGCGTCTTCAAGGCCAAGGGGAAGTAGGCTTTAATGGTGGCCCATATGGTGACCTTTATGTCATCTTCCGTGTTGGACAAAGTAAGACTTTTAAACGCCAAGGCGCAGATATTTACTATCAACTTCATGTAAACTTTGCTCAAGCGGCTCTTGGTGACGAAGTGGATGTTCCAACTGTTCACGGTAAAGTGAAATTAAAAGTTCCTGCTGGAACACAATCAGGAACAATTTTACGTTTACGTGGAAAAGGTGCTCCAAAACTTCGCGGAACAGGAAACGGTGACCAACATGTAGAAGTTATCGTAGATACTCCTAAGAAACTGACAGATAAGCAAAAACAAGCATTACAAGTATTTGCGAGTGAGGAAGGAACAGAACTTCATAATGGAGAAGAGAACTTCTTCGACAAAATGAAGAACGCCTTTAAAGATACATTTGAATAAATTGAAAAAGAACTTAGCGTTTGGTTGCTAAGTTCTTTTTGTTTATTTAGAAGTGACTGCAAGGCGACGAATAATTTCTTCGTGCTCAGGATACTTTTCTAATAATTCATTTTGTGTATAGAGTTCGAAGTCTTCGTATTCAAAACCAGGAGTAACGCTGCAACTCACAATCGCGAAATCTTCTTGGTTGTCCGATTCAATAGTAGATCCAAAGACGACTCCAGCAGGAACTGTAAATTGGAGCTTTTGTCCGTTTCCAGGCCCAATTTCAACAGCTTCGTATGTACCATCTGGATGAATCATATGCACGGTAAGCACATGACCGAAGTGATAGTACCAAATCTCATCAGAAGAAAGTAAATGGAAATGAGATGGGTTTTGATTCGTTAATAAAAACAGAATAGAGGTGGAGAGTGCACGGATGCGTTTATCTGGTAATTCTACCGTTTCAATCGCTTTATAAGTTTGACGGAAATAACCACCTTCCACATGTGGTTCCAAGTCTAATTCTTTAATCCATTCTTCTTTCGTTTTCATAGGAGACCTCCAGGCATTATTTTCTATTATTATAGCGTAACTTTTTCTACTTGTGAATTGTTGATAGAACGGTAATTATGCTATACTAGTACTATTGGAAAAGAAAGGAGAAGAGTCATGAAAGATAATATTGCTTTAATTGTTTCGAATAAAGATGTTAAGAAAATTAGAGAGCTTTTTAATGAGAATTATCCGATTGATATCGCCTTGGCGTTAGAAGAAGTCGATGATGATGTTTTAAAGAATTTCATGTTCTCTATCTCAAATACTAGATTAGCTTCAATCTTAGAAGTTGCTGAACCTGAATTCCAATTACGAATGCTTGAGAAACTCCCATTTAGAAGGGTAGCTTTATTGTTCCAACAAATGTCAAACGATGATGTCGTGGATATTTTAGGGAATTTACCAGTTGGAATCCGTAAACGTTACATCAATATGATGAAACAAAGTTCTCAAGATGATATCCAAACTATGTTAAATTACGCTCCGGATACTGCCGGAGGGATTATGACCACTGAGTACATTACAGTGAAAGAACACTTAACGGTAGAAGAAACGCTATCTAAATTAAGAGAGATTTCTCCAAACTCAGAGGTTATTAATATTATTTTCGTCACAAGTTTACAACGAAAATTAATCGGTTGGATTGATATTCGCGATCTATTTACACACGATTTAGACGAGAGTTTACATGACGTGATGCATACGAATATCATCTCTGTTTTACCAGAAGAAGACCAAGAAGAAGTAGCTCGTATTTCAACGAAGTATGACTTATCTGTTGTACCTGTAGTCAATAAGCAAAATGTGTTACTTGGGATCATCACAATCGATGATATCGTTCACGTCTTGCAAGAAGAGCACCACGAAGATATGTTATTAATCAGCGGGGTTGAAGGAACAGAACGAATCGGTGGACCTTTTAAAGAATCGATTCAAAAACGGACACCATGGTTATTAATCAACTTGATTACAGCCTTCATGGCGAGTGCGGTTGTCGGTTTATTCCAAGACACGATTGAACAAGTCGTTGTTCTTGCCGTTGCAATGCCAATTATTACCGGGATGGGTGGGAACTCAGCTTCTCAAACATTAGCGCTGGTAATTCAAGAAGTCGCGATTGGACAATTAACGTGGGAAAAAGACAAGAAGTATGTATTAAATGAAATTTGGCTTGGATTAGTCAACGGGATTATCACAGGGATTTTTGCAGCGATTGCGCTCTATATCCCATATCAAAACTTTTTCTTATCGATTATCGTGATTTTAGCGATGGCGATGAACTTAATGGTAGGGGCGTTCTTCGGATTCTTCGTACCTTTACTTTTGAAGAAACTAAATCTAGACCCAGCCATTTCATCAACGATTTTTGTAACAACAGCTACAGACGTATTAGGATTCTTTATTTTCTTATACTTAGCTGAATTGTTCTTGCCATTATTATTGTAGTTTGATAGAATGATTTGAATTTTAATGTAGTAGTGTATTAAGGAGTTATTCATGAATTTAGAAGAAATGAAAGAAAGACAGAAGCGCATTCGAAACTTCTCGATTATTGCGCATATTGACCACGGGAAGTCAACGTTGGCCGATCGTATTTTGCAAGCGACTGATACTATTGCTGACCGTGAAATGCAAGATCAATTATTAGACTCGATGGATCTTGAAAGAGAACGTGGGATTACCATTAAATTAAATGCCGTCGAATTAACTTATGATGCTAAAGACGGTACGGAATATATTTTCCACTTAATCGACACTCCTGGGCACGTGGACTTCTCGTATGAAGTATCACGAAGTTTAGCTGCCTGTGAAGGAGCGATTCTTGTAGTAGATGCTGCGCAAGGGATTGAAGCACAAACATTAGCGAATGTTTATTTAGCCATCGATAACGACTTAGAAATCGTACCAGTCATCAATAAAATTGACCTTCCAGCTGCGGACCCTGAACGTGTTCGCACAGAAATCGAAGATGTTATTGGAATTGATGCCAGTGATGCTGTTCTTGCCAGTGCTAAAGTTGGGATTGGGATTCCAGAAATCTTAGAACAAATTGTAGAAAAGGTTCCTGCACCAACTGGTGACTTAGAAGCACCATTACAAGCGCTGATTTTTGACTCAGTCTATGATGCGTATCGTGGGGTTGTCTTAAATGTTCGTATTCAAAACGGTATTGTTAAACCTGGCGATAAGATTCAATTAATGAGTAATGGAAAGACTTTTGATGTAGTGGATGTCGGTATTTTCTCTCCAAAACCAATTAGTCGAGATTATTTAATGGTTGGGGATGTTGGGTATATTACCGCCTCGATTAAGACAATCCAAGATACTCGTGTGGGGGATACTGTTACTTTAGCGAACAACCCTGCAGCTGAACCGTTAGACGGATACCGTAAAATGAATCCGATGGTGTACTGCGGTTTATATCCAATCGATTCTTCAAAATATAACGACTTACGTGATGCATTAGAAAAATTACAATTAAATGATGCGGCGCTTCAATTCGAAGCAGAAACTTCTCAAGCGCTCGGATTTGGTTTCCGTTGTGGATTCTTAGGATTACTCCATATGGACGTTATTCAAGAACGTTTAGAGCGTGAATTTGACTTAGACTTGATTACAACAGCTCCGTCTGTAATTTATCATGTACAAAAGACTGACGGTACAGAAGTTGTGGTTTCAAACCCTGCTGAAATGCCAGATCAATCAAGTGTACAATCCATCGAAGAACCTTACGTAAAAGCATCTATCATGGTACCAAATGAATACGTAGGTAGCGTGATGGATATTTGCCAACGTAAACGTGGAACGTTTGTGACAATGGATTATCTAGATGAGTACCGTGTTAACGTCATTTACGAAATGCCACTGTCTGAAATCATCTTTGATTTCTTTGATTCATTAAAATCAAGCACAAAAGGTTATGCGTCTCTTGATTATGATTTAATCGGATACCGTGCAAGCAACCTTGTGAAGATGGATATCATGTTAAATGGTGAAGTAGTCGATGCCTTAAGTATTATCGTGCATAAGGAATTTGCTTATAATCGTGGTAAGGCAATTACAGAGAAGCTTAGAAAACTGATTCCTCGTCAACAATTCGAAGTTCCAATTCAAGCAGCGATTGGGAATAAGATTTTATCTCGTACAAACATTAAAGCATTGCGTAAAAACGTACTTGCAAAATGTTACGGTGGGGATATTTCACGTAAACGTAAACTGTTAGAGAAACAAAAAGAAGGGAAGAAACGTATGAAGCAAGTGGGTTCTGTTGAAGTTCCGCAAGAAGCCTTCATGTCAGTTCTAAACCTTAACGAAGAAGAAAAATAATGAGTTGTAAAAGGGCGTTAATAGCGCCCTTTTAATTTCAAAGAAAGGGGATAGTAATGGAAAAAGAAAACAAACATTTTTATAGACAAATGCTTGCGATTGCAATTCCGGTATCACTGCAAAGTTTATTAACATCATTTTTGAATACGTTAGATACAATTATGATTTCCTCTCTTGGGGATGCAAGTATCGCGGGAGTAGGTCTTGCAAACCAAGTATTTTTCTTATTTACGTTAATTTGCTTTGGGATTCACACTGGTTCTGCAGTGCTTTTCTCCCAATATTGGGGGATTAAAAATACGCATAAGGTTCAAGAAGTGAATCAAATGTCACTGATTTTATCAACAGTTGTCAGCGTTGTGTTCATGTTTCTTGGGGTATTATTCCCATATGAAATTCTACATATTTTTACAAAGGATCCACTGGTGATTCAAGCCGGCGGAGATTACTTACGTGTGGCTGCTTTAAGTTATGTATTTACAGCGTGGAGTTTTGCGATGACAAACGCTCTTCGTACGACAGGAAGTCCTAAGGTTCCTCTTATTGCAACAATTTGTAGCTTTGTGACGAATGCCGTCTTTAACTATGTATTTATTTTTGGGAAATTCGGTGTACCTGCTCTTGGTGTTGTCGGTGCAGCAGTAGCGACATTAATCGCTCGTGTTGTTGAAGTGAGTGTTCTTTTTGGTGTGGTATTTTCATACAGTGGACCAATCCGACTACCAATCGGTCGCTATTGGCATCATATTTCAAAAGGCTTATGGATGAATTATTGGATTACAACTTATCCAGTTATTATTAATGAAACGTTCTGGGCTCTTGGACAAGTTTTCTACAATGCAGCATACGCTATGGTTGGAACACAAGCGACAGCAGCGATTCAAGTGGCTGTAGCTGTTCAAAATCTATCGTTTATTCTTGTTCGAGGAATTGGTAGTAGCTGTAGTATTATGCTTGGAAACCGAGTTGGACGTAATGAAGTCGAACAAGCGCAAAAAGAAGCAAAACGCTTTGTTACAATTTCCCTTGTTGTTGGAGTGGTCATTGGTGGAATTCAAAGCCTAACACCACATTGGACACTATTGATGTTTGCTCATCTAAGTCCTGAAGTGTTCCTTATCGGTCAACAATTACTCCAAATCATGGGTGTGATTTTCGTATTTAAAACATTAAACTCAATTATCTTGGTAGGGATTCTTCGAGGTGGTGGAGATACGCAGTACGGTATGAAACTCGAAATGGCTTGTGTTTGGCTGATAGGAGTACCTTTAGCGTTACTTGCTGCTGCAGTATGGCACTTCCCAGTACAATTAGTTGTTATCTGCGCTGGTGTTGAAGAGCTATCTAAAGCCTTTATTGGATTACGAAGAGTCTTTTCTGGAAAATGGATTCACCGATTAGTTGAAGCATAAAAAAGAAGATCCTATTGGATCTTCTTTTTTAGTTTGGGTTTGTAAATGTAAGCAGTGGATAGTAAACTCCGGTAGGGTCTCCTTGGAGAATTTTAATATGTGTTTGATCCGCGCGTGGGAAGACACGGCCAGAAAAGACCATTTCTCCATCATTAATAAAGATTTCAAAGACAGAATTATCAACAAAGATACGCGCAGTAGTGTCTGCTGGATCAATTGGTGCTGTACGAACACTACTATATTCTGTAGCAAAGGCTTCTCCAACTTTACTACGGTCAACGACTACCTCACCATCAACGAGATTAAAGATGAGGGATAGTCCATTTCCATCTTGATCTGAGAATAGAACAAGTTCATGAGTCGTACCGGCTTCTAATTTTAGGTTTAACTCATAGCAATTTGAAGTGTTTTTAATATATTTATTAAATGGAAGCGAAGATTGACGAAGTTTTTCGATTCCTTTAACAGGAGTTTGATACAACTTCCCATCTTTAATAGAGAGTTCTTTCACTAATGATAAGATCCCTTGGTGTTCATAAACATCGCTAGGATAAGAAACATCTGGTAATCCAAGCCAGCTAATGCAAAGAGCACGACCGTCCGGTGCATTAAAGGCTTGAGTAGCATAGACGTCAAAACCATAATCTAATTGATGGAGCTCAGAAACTGGTGTGATTGTTGCATTTTCTGGGTCGAACGTTTCTCCGATTTTATATAAGTTTGGATAAATATTATCGTATTGGAATACATCTTTATCTAGTCCTTGAGGGCAGTAAATGAGTACTGGTTTGTCATCTACGAATACTAAGTTTGGACATTCTATCATATAAGCCGTATTGTCATTCTTAAAATCTAAATTTCCAATTTCTTCCCAATTTGTATAATCGTTATTAATTGCTCGGTAGAGTCGAACGAACCCTTTTTTATCTAGGTTTTGACCACCTACAATCGCGTAATAATGATCTTTATATTGGAAAATTTGAGGGTCTCTAAAGTGACCAGTAGCATCGCTAGGCTGTGGAATTAAATCTTTTCCAAGTTTTTCAATATGACCGTTTTTATCCATCAGTGCCCCTAATTGGTACGGGTGGCGAACCCAATTTTCATCTCTCACATTTCCTGTATAAAATAAAAACAATCTATCACCAAATTGCATTGCGCTTCCTGAATACGCACCATGACTATCGAGTGGAGTATCTGGTAGTACCTTGACTCCAGTTTCTTTAAAGGTCACAAGATTATCACTTTCTAGTTGAACCCATGATTTTAATCCATGAGCAGCGCCAAAAGGAAAGTTTTGGTAGAATAAAATCCATTTACCATCAAAATAAGAAAATCCGTTTGGGTCATTTAATAAACCGCTAGATGGTTCTACGTGGTATTTCGCTCTCCAAGGGGACTTTTCCATTGTAGAGTTTAATTGATTTTTTTCAGCCTCTGACCAATCATCATAGCGTTTATATCTCAGTTCTGTTGTCCATTTCATGATGGATTCCTCCTCTAAAATTGTATCTTTAAAATACGTGTTTTTTCGCATAAATGCAAGCTTTTTTGGATGAAGTGTTCTTTTTGTGATTCATTATCAGATGTAACTTGACTTATAACGGTATAATGATACAATTCGAAATGAAATAAATGTGCTATTATTAGTAACAATTTTTATAAAGGAGAGTGTAATGGATGAATAATACTGAAATTGCAAAAAGTGTTATCGAAGCCATTGGTGGCAAAGACAACGTGAGTAGTGTAGCGCACTGTGCAACGCGTCTTCGTATCATGGTAAAAGATAAAGAAAAAATCGATACAAATAGAGTCGAGAATATTGAGAAAGTTCAAGGGGCATTCTTCAACGCAGGGCAATTCCAAATTATTTTTGGTACAGGAACTGTAAACCGTATTTATGATGAAGTGGTATCTCTTGGCTTACCGACTTCAACAACTAGCGAAATGAAAGCTGAAGCAGCAAAACAAGGGAACTGGTTGCAACGTGCTGTTCGTACATTCGGGGATGTATTCGTTCCAATCATTCCAGCGATTGTTGCAACAGGTCTTTTCATGGGTCTGCGTGGATTATTAGAGGCTTTTGGTGTTGTATTACCATCTGATTTCTTAATCTATTCTAAAATCTTAACAGACACTGCCTTTATTGCATTGCCAGCCTTAGTAGTTTGGTCTACGTTTAAAGTGTTTGGTGGAAATCAAACAATCGGGATCGTGCTTGGTCTGATGTTAATTTCTGGCTCTCTTCCTAATGCTTGGGAAGTTGCAAAAGGTGGGGAAATTGTTCCAATTAAGTTCTTCGGTCTTGTTGATGTCGTTGGGTTACAAGGTTCTGTTTTACCAGCGTTTATCATCGGGGTTGTGGGTGCTAATTTTGAAAAATGGGTCAGAAAATATGTTCCAGAAGTATTGGACTTATTAGTAACCCCGTTTATTACATTATTTGTAATGTCAATTTTAGGACTATTTGTATTAGGACCAATTTTCCATCAAGTAGAGAAACTGATTCTTTCACTTACAACAACTGTATTGTATTTACCATTTGGTCTTGGTGGACTAATCATCGGTGGTACACACCAATTAATCGTTGTGTCTGGTGTTCACCATATCTTCAACTTGTTAGAAATTAACTTACTATCAGCAACTGGGCAAAACCCATTCAACGCGATTATTACTGCTGCGATGACGGCTCAAGGGGCAGCAGCGGTTGCGATTGGTGTTAAAACGAAGAGTCCAAAATTAAAAGCATTAACATTCCCAGCAGCTTTATCAGCTTTCCTTGGAATTACAGAGCCTGTTATCTTCGGGGTGAACTTACGATTCCGTAAACCATTCGTACTTTCATTGCTAGCCGGTGCGTTAGGTGGAGCACTTTCAGCCTTACTTGGATTAGCAGGTACAAGTAACGGTATTACAATCATTCCTGGTTCAATGCTATATGTCGGAAATGGACAATTACCACAATACTTATTCATGGTTGCAGTATCATTTGCATTAGGATTTACGTTTACTTATTTATTCGGTTACGACGATTCAATGTTAGATACACCTGTTGAAGCAGAAGGACCTTCTTCACAAGAAGCTCAAGAGGAAGAAGTAGCTGCACCAGCGACTGAACGTGCTGATGAAAAATTACGTTCACCAATTGTTGGTGAAGTTGTAGCTTTAAGCGAAGTGAATGATCCAGTATTTTCTAGCGGAGTAATGGGACAAGGAATTGCAGTGAAACCTTCTAAAGGAGTTGTTTACGCTCCAGCAGATGCTGAAATCGCGATTGCATTCCCAACAGGTCATGCCTATGGATTAAAAACAGATAATGGTGCTGAAATTCTTATTCATGTCGGAATCGATACTGTTTCGTTGAATGGAGAAGGATTCGAAGCCAAAGTATCTCAAGGAGACCGTGTAAGAGCAGGAGATATCATCGGAACATTTGATTCTGAAGTGATTGCTGCAAATGGTCTAGATGACACAACAATGGTGATTATCACTAACACCATGGATTATGCAGAAGTAACTCCAATTGCTACTGGTTCTGTTACGAATAAAACTCGTGTATTAGAATTACATGTATAATTTTTTCTAGAAGACGAATTCTATTATAGGATTCGTCTTCTTTTTT
>JAGZLX010000104.1 GCA_018364485.1 Granulicatella adiacens | reverse complement strand
TTAGGTTTAGCGATTTTAATATAACGGATGTTGGCCTTTTTGTATACACTAAAATAGGGTTGGTGGAAAATTTCCATCAACCCTAGAAATTATAGAACCTATTTTGCTTTCATGGGGTACAAAACAAGCCATTCTCAAATGAGAATGGCTTGTTTACATGAACTATTGATTACGAGCTTCTTGAGTCGTTTGTTCATTATTATTGTTATTTTGTTGACGATTGTTTTGTTGCTGATTATTCTGTGTTGTTTTTTCCTCACTGGTTGTTGGTTGTTCGAGTTGGAACTCATTTGTAATAGGGTCAGAACTATCTTTACCAACAGTAACAACGAGAGTTACCGATACGCTAGGGCCACTGATATTTTGGAATGTCACTTTGTTTGTAGAAACTGTTTGAGTTTGACCATTCACAGTGACTTTGTATTGTGGCTTATCTTTAGAGTTACTTTGATAATTATCCCACGTTACCGTTAACGTCTTCTTACTCTTATCATAAGTAGCTTTCAAGCCGGTTGGACCATCAATCTTCGTACCATAGTTCATAGATTGTTGAGTAGGGACATGACCTTTAACAAATAACTCTGTCGCGATCATATTTGCTGGCGTTCTTGGTCCAGGTAAGCTTAATGGGTTAGAACCGATTTCGATTTGTTGTTTAACAACACTGTCTGGTTGTACCCAATCATCTCCGCTAGAAGATTCAGCCATATATTTCATCAAGTAGTAATAAATAAGTCTCGAGTATTCTTGTTCGGTGGTGTCCACGCCGCCACCTTTCTCATAAGGGTTATCGTAACCTGTCCATGCTGAAATCGTATAGTCAGTAGAGTATCCAATGAACCAAGAATCCGGGATGATATCTTCATAGTCTGAAGCACCCATCGCACGTTTTTGTTCAACAGTATAGTTAGATGAACCAGTTTTTGCAGCTGTCGGTAATCCAGGAATAGCCGCTTGAGTTGCGAAACCATATTTGAAAGAGTCTTTTAGTACATCAGTAATCATGTAGGCTGTTGAATCTTTCATCGCTTGTTTTTGTTCTGGTTTAAATTCGGTTACCTGTCCATCACGAGTTGTGACTTTTGTTACAGTGTATGGTTTTGAATAAGTACCGTAATTTCCAAATGCTGCATACGCAGCCGCCATCTTAATAGGAGAGATATCTGCACCGATAGAGTTACTTTCAACTAAGTAATCTTGGCCATCGTTTTTAATTTGAATATCTAAATTATTTAAGAATGATTTGATGTCTTTTTCGCCAACTGCCTTAAAGGTTTGTAGGGCAGTGGTATTTCTTGAATAAACTAGAGCTGTACGAAGTGTCATTGCTCCTTTGTGACTGAAGTCCCAGTTGTTTAATTCAACACCGTTTGAATAAGTTGTCTTTTGGTCCATAATGGTTTGACCAGTAGAGTAATTTAAGTATTCAATCGCTGGGCCGTAGTCGATGACTGGTTTAATTGTTGACCCAGTACTACGTGAATTGTCTGTTGCACGGTTATATCCAAGGAGCGTAGTTTGTTTACGACCACCGTTTACTGCGCGGACTGCACCAGTTTTAGTGTCTAACATCACCACTGCGTTTTGAATTTTATCATTCACGTATTTAATATAATCGTTTGTGTTAACGATGTCGTATAACTTTTGTTGCGCTTTTGAGTCAATCGTTGTCTCAATTGTAAGTCCGTCATTATAAGGGTCAAGTCCAGTTTTTTCTTGAACTTCTTTTAAAACCATCGTGACAAA
>JAGZLX010000028.1 GCA_018364485.1 Granulicatella adiacens | reverse complement strand
ATTTAATCTATGATTAAATAGAGTGATTTTTTGAGAAATTATGCTACAATAGTACTAAAGTAAAAGTTTGCCCTGAGTGTAAGAATATGCTATATTGTGTAATGAATTGACTGAGGATAGCATTGGGTCAAATTAGGAGGATTTTTGAATGAGCGATAACTTTAATAATAACGAAGATTTAAATCAAACAGAAGAACAACCATGGGAAAGAAAATTTGGCGAAGATGAAAATTTAAAGAATCGTCAATTCTCTCGTAGTGCTAGAAACTCAGGTGGGAAAGCAGTAGCACCATTATCAAATGTGTTATTATTTGTGTTCCTTATTGTAATTGTTGCACCAGTATTATTTATGATGTGGTTCTCAATTAGCAATAATAGTAACCAAGTAAAACCAAGAACAGCTGATGATGTAATGTTAACGAAGACTGTTGAAACTACAACAGCTACTCCGGAAACAACAGCAGCTACAACTAAACAAGAAGCTACTACTACAGCGAACGAAGCAACAACAACAGCTCCTCGTCAAGCTGAAACAACTCAACAAACACCAACAACTCAAGCGCAACAAAACGGTAACTATACTACATACACTGTTAGAGCTGGAGATACTTTATACCGTATCGCAGTAAACCATGGTATGGATGTTGCGACATTAAAACAAATTAATGGTCTTACAGGAGATAACATTGCTCCAGGAACAACATTAAAAGTAGCACAATAATAGATAATCATATTAGCGGAAGTCTGAGACGCAAGACGTTTCAGGCTTTCTTTTTGAAAAGGAGAGACAATATGCAAGTTGCTATTGATGGACCAGCTTCGTCTGGAAAAAGTACAATTTCAAAATTAATTGCTAAAGAAACTGGTTTTCTTTATCTAGATACTGGTGCGATGTATCGCGCAACAACATTGGCATTTTTAAGAAATAATATTTCTTATAAGAATGCCTCTGCAATCGATGAATTACTCGCTAACTTAGTGATTAGTTTCAAGAATACGGATGAAGGTCAACTCGTTTTCTTAAACGGGGAAGATGTGACTCGTGAGATTCGTGATCTCGAAGTGACAAGAAATGTATCGGAAGTTTCAGCGATTAAAGCGGTTCGTGTGAAACTTGTGAAGATGCAACAAGAGATTGCTGAAAATCATTCGATTATTATGGATGGTCGCGATATCGGAACCGTAGTGCTTCCAAATGCTGAACTAAAGATTTTCTTAGTAGCGTCTGTAAAAGAACGTGCACTTCGTCGTTTTAGAGAAAACCAAGAAAAAGGTATTGAATTATCCCTTGAAAAATTAGAAGAAGAGATTGCTCACCGTGACTTCTTAGATAGTACTCGTAAAGAGTCTCCTTTGAAAAAAGCGGATGATGCAATTGAAATCGATACGACAAGCCTATCAATTCAAGAAGTCGTTTCTAAAATTACGAATCTTATCCAAGAAAAGTTAACGAATTAACCAGTTTTTGCACAAAAACACTAGAATTCGTTTTCATTTAGTGGTATGATTGTAAGTGGATAAAAAGTTTTATTTTACACAAAAATCAAACTTGATGTTCGCATGAATTGTCGCGCTTAGGAGGAAGTCACATGTCAGAATTACAAACAATGCAAGATGCGCTAGATATCGTTAAAGATATTCAAATCGGAGATTTAGTACAAGGTGAAGTATTAACTCTACAAGATAAACAAGCCATCGTCGGAATTATCGGTGGAGGAGTTGAAGGAGTTATGCCTTTCAATGAATTATCTACATCACCAGTTGAACGTGTAGAAGACGTTTTAGCTGTAGGAGATGTTGTTGATTTAGTAGTCATCAAACAAATCAAAGATAAAGAAAATGGAAGTTTCTTACTTTCTAAAAAACGTGTAGATGCACGTAAAGTTTGGGAAGAAATTCAAGCTAAATTCGATAACAAAGAAATCATCGAAGCTCCAGTTGTGGATGCTGTTAAAGGTGGTTTAGTAGTGGATGCAGGAGTTCGTGCTTTCGTGCCAGCTTCAATGGTATCAGATCACTATGTTGATAACTTAGCTCAATTCAAAGGCCAAACATTAGCTTTTGAAATCGTTGAAATCGAACCAAGCGAAAATCGTTTAATCTTATCACGTAAAAACTTAGTTGCAGCTGAAAAAGCAGCTAAGCGTGCAGCTGTATTTGAAGCAATTCAAGAAGGTTCTGTAGTGACTGGTAAAGTGGCTCGATTAACAAACTTCGGTGCGTTCATCGACTTAGGTGGTGTGGATGGATTAGTTCACATCTCACAAATCTCTCACGAGCACGTTGCGAAAGCAAGCGACAAATTAAAAGTTGGCGAAGAAGTTCAAGCAAAAGTAATCTCAGTAGATCCAGAAAGCGGACGTGTATCATTATCAATCAAAGATACATTAGCAGGACCATGGGACAACATTGAAGAGCGTGCAGCAGTTGGTTCTGTATTAAATGGTTTAGTAAAACGTCTAACTACATTTGGAGCATTCGTTGAATTATTCCCTGGAGTAGAAGGATTAGTTCACATCTCTCAAATCGCTCACCAACATATTGCAACACCACATGAAGTTCTTAAAGAAGGTCAAGAAGTTCAAGTGAAAGTTCTTGAAGTTCATCCAGAACAACAACGTATTTCTTTAAGCATTAAAGCTTTACAAGAAGCTCCAAAACCTGAAAAAGAAGAAGTTGAAGAAGTGGTTGAAGAAACTTACGAATTACCTGAAGAAGATGTTTCATTCTCTTTAGCGGATCGTTTAGGTGATCAACTTTCTGAATTAAAAGTTGAAGAATAATATTCAAATAAAAGTTAAGTGGAAATAGTCTGGACTGGTTCCAGACTATTTTTATGATAGAATTAGAGAAAAGGAGGAATAGTATGTCAACACCAGTTATTGCCGTTGTAGGAAGACCAAATGTCGGAAAATCTACAATTTTTAACCGTATTGTCGGAGAACGTATCTCTATCGTAGAAGATATCGCCGGAGTCACTCGTGACCGTATCTATTCTGAAGGTGAGTGGTTAGGTCACTCATTTAATATTATCGATACAGGTGGAATTGACATTACGGATGAACCATTTATGTCAAACATCCGTATGCAAGCAGAGATTGCGATGGAAGAAGCAGATGTGATTATCTTCCTTACAAGTGTGAAAGAGGGCGTGACAACGACTGACGAACACATTGCAAAATTACTCTATCGTACCAATAAACCAGTTTTATTAGCTGTTAATAAAGTCGACAATCCAGAATTGCGTTCAGAAATTTTTGATTTCTATGCATTAGGATTCGGTGAACCATTTCCAATTTCAGGAAGTCACGGGTTAGGTCTTGGAGACTTATTAGACGCAGCTGTTAAAGCTTTCCCTGAAGATAAGGGAGATGAAGAAGACAAAGATGTCATTAAATTTAGTTTCATCGGCCGTCCAAACGTAGGGAAATCTAGTTTAGTGAATGCGATGCTTGGAGAAGAGCGTGTGATTGTATCAAATGTTGCAGGGACGACTCGTGATGCCATCGATACGACATTCGAAGATGAAGAAGGTACTGTCTTTAAGATGATTGATACTGCCGGTATTCGTAAGAAAGGTCGTGTCTTCGAATCAACTGAAAAATATAGTGTCTTACGTGCCCTAAGAGCGATTGAACGAAGCGACATTGTTTGTGTGGTCTTGAATGCCGAAGAGGGGATTCAAGAACAAGATAAGAAGATTGCTGGGTACGCTCATGAAGCGGGTAAGGGTGTCGTTATTTTAGTAAATAAATGGGATACGCTTGAAAAAGATAATTCTACGTATAAAGAGTTTGAGGATAAGATTCGTCAAGAATTCCTATACTTATCATATGCTCCGATTATTTTTGTATCTGCAAAGACAAAACAACGTCTTTCTAAGATTCCACCAATCCTAAAAGAGATTCATGAAGTTCGTTCACGTCGTATTTCATCTTCAGTACTAAACGATGTGTTGATGGATGCTATTGCAATGAACCCAACACCAACGGATAAAGGGAACCGCTTGAAGATTTACTATATGACGCAAGTAGCGATTCAACCACCAACATTTGTAACCTTTGTAAATGACGTTGAATTAATGCATTTCTCATATGAACGTTTCTTAGAAAATCGAATTCGCTCAGCATTTGGATTCGAGGGAACACCAATTCATATGATTACGCGTCAAAGAAAGTAAAAAAATTCATAGCAAGCTTATAAAACAGGATATAAAACGTTGAAACTATTGAGGTGGAATGGTATAATTTAGAGGAAATCAAAACTAATTTTCGATTTCCAGATAAGTTGGACCACTCAACGAACTCTGATAGAAATTCTTATTTGACGGAGGTGAAACTAAAATGGCTAACAAAGCAGAATTAGTAGATCGCGTTGCTAAAAAAACGCAATTAACAAAGAAAGATGTTTCAGCAACAGTTGAAGCGTTATTCGAAACAATTCAAGAAGCTTTAAAAGCAGGTGAAAAAGTTCAAGTTATCGGATTTGGTAACTTCGAAGTTCGCGAACGCGCTGCTCGTAAAGGACGTAACCCTCAAACAGGTAAAGAAATCAAAATCAAAGCTTCTAAAGTTCCAGCATTCAAAGCTGGTAAAGCTCTTAAAGATGCAGTTAAAAAATAATTCCAATGAATTATTTTTCATAGCATGAAGTTTTAATTGGTGTTATATTAGAGTTAACTCTATATAACACCTTCTTTTTTTGGTGTAAAACTTCAATAGATACATATACTACATGCAGTTCATCTGCAAAAGGAGACATTATGACACAAGTAATCGAAGCGATTGAACAAGCCTTACAAGAACAAGATATTGATAAAGTCTATGAACACTATCATCATTTTTTTGATCATTTTGACCCAGAAAAAGACCTTCAAGAGATGGCAGATTTAGCGACTTATTCTGTATCGATTGGATTCTATGAAGAAGCAAAACGTGCCTTGTTACGACTCACTGAAGTGGAACCAGACGAAGCGATTTGGACGATTTTATTAGCCGAGATTTTAGTAGCTGAAGGAGAAACAGATCAAGCGTTATCGATTCTGTATGATATTCCTGAGACAGACCCAGACTATCCAAGTGTGTTAGTGGTGCAATCAGAAGCTTACCGTGAAGAAGGAGACTTCGATTTAGCAGAGAAGAAACTCTTAAAAGCAAAAGACTTAGATCCAGACGAAGCGATTATTGATTTTTATCTTGGAACTTTATTATTTGAAGCGGAAAGTTTCGAACGTAGCGCATTCTTCTTAGAACGTTTCTTAAAACAAAATCCAGGGGAAACTGGGGAAGAAGAACGAGCACAAGAGTTGTATGTCGAAGCGACTTTGAGAATGGGCAATAAAGAGCCCTTAGAGCAATTTATTGGCGAAGAAAGCATTGATGGCCTCTCAAGTGATTTATTGTTCCAGATGGCCTCATATGAGTCTATTGAGGGCAACTACGAGAAAGCTCTCGAGTATTACACGGAACTTCTTGAACGTGAACCTGAAAATAGTGAAGTGACATTAAACGTAATTCAATGTCTCCTAATCTTAAAACGTGACGAGGAAGCAAAAGACTATGCGAAAAAATGGATTGCTTTTGATGAATTGAACGATGAAGCACACCGCATTCTTGGACAAATTGAAATTGCAACAGGAAATGCAAAAGTTGGCTTACAGGAATTAAAAGAAGCGGTAAATCTTAACAACGATTCAATTCTCAATGTGACAAGTTATGTTGAAGCATTGAATGATGAAGAGGAATATGAGGAAAGTATCGCATTCCTTGAAAGTTTAGAAACAAAGGAAGATGCAGTGATTCTTTATCTATTTGCAAAAACTTTTGAATCAATGGAAGAGTACAGCGATGCCTTTACAAATTATCAAAAAGCCTATGAAGCCGGGGAAAGTTCTGTTGAATTCTTAGAAGACTATATCCGCTTTATGATTGAAGAGGGACGTAAAGATTTAGCAGCACCAGCCTTACAAGAAGCATTAAAGGTAGATCCATTTAATCCTGAGTTTATCCGTTATACATTTATTTTTGAAGAGTAGGAGGGATACTTTGTTTAACCCAAGTTTAGAAACGAAGAAGAAATTTATTTCGTGGTTCATTTCAAATCATTCTTTGAAAAGAAGAGAGTCATTGTGGATTCTGAACTATTTGTTAAACCATGAGTTATTGTTGAGACAAATTCATTTTGTGGAGCATGTGGAAGCTACTCCAAAAGGAATGTTGTTTTCAACGATTAAACCTGCTCAAGAATCATTCCTATTTTATAAGGAAGGAACAAAATTCGATAATCCAGAAGTAGCTTTTCACGATATGCGTCTTCACTGGAAAGAAGATTGTTATATTGAATTAGATTTTCCAAACGCTTATAAGAGCATGGTTAGTTTTGCAGTGTTAGAGAATAATCCTTATTTTGTCTCTGAAGTGGAAGATGAGGAAGTTGTCCAAGATGAATTAGCAACGATTCAAAAAGAAGCCATGATAGCTCAATTAAAATTGGACATCAATGAGGCTTTAGAAGCCATGGACTCTGAGCGTTTTATGGAATTAACGAATCGGTTAAAGGAGTTAGAAGATGAGTGATTTAAAACGAACAGTAGATATACAATCGGTACCGCTCTTCGTTAGTGCACTCCCTGTTCTTCAAACGCTAAAGGAAGCTGGACATGAAGCCGTTTTTGTGGGTGGGTCAGTCCGTGATTTGGTTCTTGGGAAAGAAATTTCCGATGTGGATATTGCAACAAGCGCCACACCAGAAGAGGTGAAGAGTCTCTTTTTTCATACAGTAGATGTGGGAATTGAGCATGGAACTGTTCTTGTACTCCATCATCATGATAGCTATGAGGTAACAACATTTCGTACAGAAGGGACGTATCAAGACTTTAGACATCCAGATTCCGTGACCTTTGTCAGAAGTCTGGAAGAGGACTTGATGCGTCGTGATTTTACGATTAATGCACTCGCAGTAAACGACAAAGAAGAAATTGTTGATTATTTTAATGGGATTGAAGATTTAGATCGTGGCATTATCCGCTGCGTTGGAAATCCTATGGAACGTTTTAATGAAGATGCGCTTCGGATGATGCGTGCAGTCAGGTTTGCTGGCCAATTAGGCTTTACGATAGAGTCTGATACGTTTAATGCAATTCGAACTTTAAAAGCCAATCTAGAGCGAGTAGCGGTGGAGCGTATGAAAGTTGAGTTTGAGAAGATGATACTGAGTCCACATCGCGCTCTTGCCTTTCAAGCGTTTGTAGAGAGTGAGTTATACCATTCTTGTCCTGATTTTAAAGAGGCCAAAGAGACACTCTTAAAATTAGGAGAATTCCAGTTAGAAAAACTGACGATTACGCAAGCTTGGATTTTATTTGCGTACTATGAACGATTAAGTATTCCTCAGTTAAGAAAAGTACTGAAAAATTGGAAATCTTCAAATGACCAAATCTCTACTATATTAACGGGATATCAAACATTACTCGCTCGTCTTGAAAAAGAGTGGGATGCATTCCTTGCCTATGAATGTCCAGAAGGTTTAGCGATTGAGGTAGAGCAGTTGTTACCAAGTATTGGTCACAAAGAACAATTAGTTGACTTAGAAGAAGTGTATCAACAATTACCGATTCGTTCGATGAAAGACATTCAAATTGATGGATTTGGAGTAAAAGAAGCACTTGGCTTAGAGAAGATGGGACCAATTATTGGTGAAGTCTTACAAGCTCTTCAAACAGAGATTTTATCTGGACGATTACATAATGAAAATGCAGATATAGTTTCATGGATTAGAAATAGTTTCAGTGAAAGTAAATAAGGTTTCATTGAAATGAAAAACAATTTGTTGAAAGCCATTTAATTAAAGATAACTCTTGAATGAAAGGCGTTTCAATGGTATTATCATTGTGTAAGCAATAATTTATTTTAAGGAGTGACCCTATATGAAAAAGGTTATGTCAGGTTTACGATTCGTATTTAGAAATGGAGAAACATGGACGATTCATCGTCGTTTGATTGGTGACTTATGGATTAAAAAAGTTACAACATCATTTGGACGTATTAACGGCGGAGAATTCCAAGAAATCCACCCATGTGAATCTTTACGTATCGAAATCTTCCCTGAAGCAGACCACGTTATGTCTGAAGACATCAACTTAGGTGGTTTAGAATTAGGAATGTTCGAACGTGTTAAAAAATATAGCGATATCGAATTAATGGATATTTTATATGTTGATGGAAATCATCCAAAATCAGATGTAATTGTTGATACAGACCGTGTTTATTTCCCATACAGCCCAGTAGACGAAGATGGAAATGACAACAAATACCAAAGTTCAGCAATTGGTTCACACGGTAACTTATTCATCGTGATTGACCCAGAAAAATCTGTGGAAGATATCTACCCAGAAATTTAATTGTGAATTGAACCTAGGACATTTGTCCTGGGTTTTTTATTTAGGATAAATTATTTATTTTATTATATAGAAGTCTAGTTCTTTTCATGATTTCACGTTATAATAAACGTATCACAAGTAAAAGGAGAAAGAGTATGAAAGTTTGTTTTATCGCAGCTGAAGCAGCTCCCTTTGTTAAAGTCGGAGGTTTAGGAGACGTAATTGGTTCTCTTCCAAAAGCCCTTCGTGAATTAGGCGTAGATGCACGTGTTATTTTGCCTTTGTATTCAAGTATTGACCGTGAACGTTTCGGATTAAAATACAAAGCATATCAATTTGTTGATTTAGGGTGGAGACATTCTTATTGTGGAATTTTCGAAACAGAAGTAGACGGAGTTCCTTGTTATTTTGTAGATAATGAGCAATATTTTAATCGTGATAGTATTTATGGACAAGCAGATGATGGTGAACGTTTTGCTTTCTTCTCTAAGGCTGCTCTTGAAATCTTACCAGCTCTTGATTTCAAGCCCGATGTTGTGAATGTAAACGACTGGCATACAGCACTTTCTGTCATTTACTTAGACGTGTTGAAGAGTCGTGAAGCAGAATTTTATAAAGATATGAAGAGTGTTCTTTCAATTCATAATATTGAATTCCAAGGTCGATTCAATCCTTATGAAATGGGAAATCTATTTGGATTAGAAAATAAATATTTTGACGCACTCATTTACAATGGTGACGTGAACTTGCTGAAAGGTGCAATCCAATTAGCGCACCGCGTGAATACAGTAAGTGAAACATATGCTCGTGAAATCTTGGACCCTTATTTCTCATATGGACTCGACAAGATTTTAACTGTTGAACAAGGAAAATTAAGAGGAATCTTAAACGGAATTGATGTGGACAAATTCAATCCAAAAACAGATCCAATGATTCCTGTAAATTACGACTTAAAGACATTTGAAGATAAGGTTCAAAATAAATTAGCTTTCCAAAAAGAGATGGACTTAGAAGTGAATGCCGATATTCCTTTAATTGGAATGGTAACACGACTTACTCACCAAAAAGGAATTGACTTAATTTTACAAGCAAGCGAAGAAATCCTTAAAACAGGTGCACAATTAGTCATTCTAGGGACAGGGGATGCTCATTACGAGAGTGCCTTACGTTCACTAGAACATTACAGACATGATCGTGTTCGTAGTATTTTATTATTCTCTAATGAGATGTCTGCAAAAATCTATGCGGCAAGTGATTTATTCTTAATGCCTTCTAAAACAGAGCCATGCGGATTATCACAACTGATTTCAATGCGCTACGGAACAGTTCCTGTTGTTCACCGTGTTGGTGGTTTGCGTGATACAGTTATTCCATTTACAGGCGTTGAAGGAAATGGATTCACGTTTGAGAGTTTCCAAGCTGGTGATATGATGGATGCGATTTACCGCGCTGTGACATGCTTCTACCAATCACCTGATGAATGGAAACAAATTATCAAGAACAATTTACAAAAAGACGTAAGCTGGGAACAGTCCGCTAAGAAATATTTAGACTTATACCATGAAGTGGTATAAAAATAAGGAGGCTCTTAAATGGTCGAAAAAAGTTTAACAAGTCGTGTAGAAACTTCATTAAAGAATCAATTTGGTGTAACCATCTCAAATGCTAGTAAGAGACAAGTGTACGAAGCGATGATGAGATCTGTTCGTGATATTTTAATGGAAAAGAAATTCAGCTATGAACAAACATTAAAACAAACTCGTCAAAAACGTGCGTACTATATGTCAATGGAATTCCTAGTAGGACGTACACTTCGCAATAACTTATTCAATTTAGGTATTGAAAAGGAAGCAAAAGAGTTCTTGAGCGAAAACAATTTTTCACTCGATGAAATTTACAATATGGAACCAGATCCAGGTCTAGGAAATGGTGGTCTAGGACGTCTTGCGGCTTGTTATTTAGATGCCTTAACAAGTAATGAATACCCAGTTACAGGATTCTCAATTCTTTACGAATACGGGATTTTCAAACAAGTCATCACAAATGGATGGCAACAAGAATTCCCAGATCAATGGTTGGATCTTGGAAAATATGGCTTAGTGTACCGTAATGATGAAGAAGTTGAAGTACGTTTTGGTGGAGAATTAGAGCAAGTCATGACTGAAACTGGCTTAAAAGTGAACCATAAAAACTATACTTCGATTCAAGCGGAACCATATGATTTATTAATCTCTGGTTATGATGCTTCAGCAGTAAACACACTCCGTTTATGGGAAGCGAAAGCAAAAACTGGTTTCAATATGAAACTATTTGAACGCGGTGAATATTCTAAATCATCAGAAGCAGAAGCAATTGCGTCTTCTATTTCTAAATTATTATATCCAGCTGATGTTACAAATGAAGGTAAAGAGTTACGTATTAAACAACAATACTTCTTCATTAGTGCTTCATTACAACAATTAGTGAAAAACCATTACCGTGAATTTGGTACATTAGAAAACTTCTCTGAACATGTAGCGCTTCATATTAATGATACGCACCCTGCAATGGGCGTTGCTGAATTAATGCGTTTATTAGTGGATGAGTATGGCTATGGATGGGATAAAGCGTGGGAAATCACGACGAAGACATTTGCATATACAAACCACACCATCATGGCAGAAGCATTGGAAAAATGGCCAGTTTCCTTATTCCAACCAATTCTTCCACGTATTTACTCAATCATTGAAGAAATTAATAGACGTTTCTGCTTATGGGTCATGGAACAAGGCAAACAATATACATTACGTGATACAGCGATTATTTATGACGACATGATTAAGATGGCGAATCTTTCAATCGTAGGTAGCCATTATGTAAACGGGGTATCAAAACTGCATAGTGATATTCTTGTTCGTGATACATTTAAAGCCTTCAACGATTTATATCCTGGTAAATTCGGTAATGTGACAAACGGTATTGCGCACCGCCGTTGGTTAGGTCAAGCAAACCCAGAACTTGCTACTTACTTAGAAAATTTAATCGGAGATGACTTCATTAAAGACCTCTCTGGTATTTCAAAATTGAATGCTTATAAAGATGATGAGAAAGTACTGAAAGACTTACAAGCCATTAAATTAATGAAGAAAGAGCAATTAGCGACTTATATTAAAGAAACTCTTGCGATTTCAGTAAATCCTCATTCAATATTTGACGTACAAGTGAAGAGATTACATGAATACAAACGCCAATTATTAAATGCGTTACACATCGTATATCTTTACCATGAAATTAAATACAATGGATTACGTCCAACTCCACGTACATTTATTTTCGCTGCGAAGGCTTCTTCAGGATACCAAATGGCGAAAAACATTATTAAATTCATCCACTCAATTTCTCAAATGATTGAAAGTGATGAATTAGTGCGTGAATACATTAAAGTGGTATTCATTCCAGACTACAAAGTGACTCTAGCTGAAATCATCTTGCCAGCTGCAGACGTGAGTGAACAAATCTCTCAAGCCGGGAAAGAGGCGAGTGGTACTGGTAACATGAAACTGATGTTAAATGGAGCAGTGACACTTGGTACAATGGACGGAGCTAACGTTGAAATCTACGAAGCTGTAGGAGAAGACAATATCGTCATCTTCGGTTTAGAAACAGAGGAAGTAGAAGCGTTATATGCAAAAGGCTACAAACCTTGGGAATACTACAATAATTCACCTAAGATTAAGACCGTTCTTGATTTCATCCGTACAATGACGGTTGGTGGTATGAACTTCAACTTCATCGTGGATTACTTATTAACTCAAGATCACTATATGTGTCTGGCAGACTTTGATAGCTATGTCGAAGCGCAAGAACGCATTGAAAAAGACTATAATGATTCATCTAAATGGATGAAGATGAGCCTTGCAAATATTGCAAATGCAGGTATCTTTTCAGCTGACCGTGCTGTTGAAGAATATGCAAAAGACATTTGGCACATCAAACCTGTTCAAGGTTAAACCAATAAAAAAAGAGATTCTCACAAGTGGGGCACGCCTCACTGTGAGAATCTTTTTTTATGAATTAAATTTCATATGCTGCAAAGCCAAATGCAGGAACAAGAAGTCCGTTTGGATGGTTTCTTATTTGGTGACTTGCAAAAATTTGTTTTCCATGAAGACCTTCAATGTATTCCGTATGTTCATTCATATTCACGGCACATAGGAGAGAGCCACGTTGGTACACAAGGCATCCATTGTTTTCGTAAATGACATTGAAATCTCCCTTGAAGTCTTCTTTGTTTTCTGTTCTAAAAGCTGTTAATGCTTTATAATGCTCGAAGATTTCTTCGTTAATTTCTTTCTTGCTGAATGTCTTACGGTTATATGGATCACGGAATCCTTGCATTCCAATTTCATCCCCATAATAAATCGAAGGAACACCTGGTAGAGTAAATTGGATAAAGCTTGCAATCTTTAGTTTTTGAATCGCATCTTCAAGTTCAGCACCGGTTAATTCAAGTGTTGGGCGCTCATGAAGTGGAACAGCTTCTGTATCGCCAAAACCAATTTTTGTAATAATACGTTCCGTATCGTGACTATCCAGCAAGTTCATTAGAACGTCTAGAGCAGGTTTTGGATAATGATCAATGATTTCTTCAATGGCATAGCGTAAAGCGTGTGAGTTCTTTGTTTGAACAAAATTGATAATCGCTTCTTTCCAAGGGTAGTTCATGACACTATCGAGTTGTTTTCCTAAGAAATAACGACGGCGATGGTCATAAGCAAATTTCGTAGTCGCATCTTCCCAAACTTCACCAATAATGAGGGCATTTGGGTCTGTTTGTTTAACAGTTACTCGTAATGCGTCTAAGAACTCGTCAGGAAATTCATCCGCAACGTCTAAACGCCAGCCACCAATCCCAAGATGTTGCCAGAAGGGTAAGACACCGGTTTTTGGATCGTTGATAAATTTCATATAGGAAGGTTCTAATTTATTCACCGTTGGAAGGTTTGTAAAGCCCCACCAAGAGTGATACGTATCTGGAAACTCCATAAAGCTAAACCAAGGATAGTATGGAGACTCAGTTGAGTTATAGGCACCAACGCTATCATAATGACCTTGTTTGTTGAAATAAATACTGTCGTCTCCAGTATGACTAAATACACCGTCTAGAATAATTTCGATTCCATTTTTTCTGAATTTCGCACAAAGTTTTTTAAAGTCTTCATTTGTTCCTAAGTAAGGATCCACATTGAAATAATCCGCAGTGGAGTAGCGGTGGTTATCTGGGCTTTCCATAATTGGATTTAAGTAAATACAATTTACATTTAAGGCTTTGAAGTGTTCGAGTTCTTCTTCGATTCCTTTTAAATTCCCAAGATAAAAATCCTGAGCTTTGTAATTTTCATGTGTGATACTTGATTGAGGCAATTCGTCCCAGTCATCATGACGGTAACGAATCTCTTCGTTAGCAGCTTTTTTAGCTTTATATTTCTCACTTTTCTTGAATCGGTCAGGGAAGATTTGATACATAATCCCGCCTTTAAACCATTCTGGAGTCGTAAATTGTTCTTCGTAAACCGTTAATTGCCAGCTGTTAATCTCATGATAGTTGAGAACAGGAACTGCTTGGAATTCATGGTTGCTAAGGAAGTAAGTACCGATTTCAGAACGAACTTCAAAATAGTAGAAATATAGTCCTGAATGCAATGGTGAAATTTCAAATGAATATAAAGTTGCATCCGCTTCAATCGTAGAACGACTTGGATGATAGATGCTTGTTGTTTGCGTTAAATCTTCTTTTAAAACTAATTGGATAGAAGAGAGGTGAGTCTCTCTTGTTACTTTAACTTGTATAAAAATAGTTTGGTTATCCGTCACTGCGCCTGAAGGATATTTATTTTTTAGTGAGTGATAGGAAATCATAATAGGCCCCTTTTTTTGTAAATCTATGTTCATTGTAATACAAAGTGGTAAAAAGTGATACCAAAACGGGTTTCATGAAAAGTACAGAGAATTAAACAAAAATTTTCAAGAAAATTCATGAAACCCACTGTGAAAATTTAAGAAATATGTTATAATTTAAACAAGAGAAATGTTTCAAAATCAATCTTCTCTAATTTTTTATCCCAACTATGAAAACGCTTATTTTATTTTTGTGAGCGAATGCGTAAAGGAGTGATGGCTTAGTGCAACAACTAGCAGAATATCTATTTCATGAAGGAAGGAATTTTCATAGTTATGATTTCCTTGGCAGCTTCTTAGGTGATAACGAATGTACATTCCGCGTATGGGCTCCTAATGCAAAAGAAGTCTATGTAACGGGGGATTTCTGTGAATGGAGACCAACCGATTATAAGATGGAGCGTATCAATCAGAATGGGATTTATGAAATCACAATTCCAAATGTAAAAGAGTACGATGCTTATAAATATGTGATTGTTCCGCATCATGGAGATTGGTTATGGAAAGCAGACCCATATGCACGCCATGCTGAAACAAGACCGAAAACAGCATCTAAAGTATACGATTTTCCTGAATTCCAATGGTCAGACGAAAAGTGGATGAAACAAAGAACCGTCCCTTATCAACTACCGTTAAACATATATGAAGTTGAGCTAGGCTCGTTTAAGAAGAAAGAAAATGGTGACCCTTATTCTTATCGTGAGTTAGTGGATGTACTCATTCCATATGTGAAAGAGATGAACTACACGCATATTGAATTGTTGCCAATTACCGAATACCCATATGATAAGTCATGGGGATATCAAGTGACAGGATTCTTCGCAGCAACTTCAAGATTTGGAACTCCAGAAGACTTTATGTATTTTGTGGATGAATGTCACAGGGCAGGTATTGGAATTATCTTGGACTGGGTACCAGGGCATTTTACAAAAGACGCTTTTGGGTTATATGAATTTGATGGCACACCTTGCTATGAATACGGTGACCCTCGTATCCAAGAACATAAAGGATGGGGAACGAGAGCGTTTGATTACGGCAAGACAGAAGTGCTTTCATTCTTGTATTCAAGTGCAGTATTCTGGCTTGAAAAATTCCACATCGACGGACTTCGCGTGGATGCCGTAAGTTCAATGTTGTTCTATAACTATTGCAGAAGTGAAGAAGAATCAGCTCGTAATATTTACGGAGGATTTGAAAACTTAGAAGCGATTCGATTTATTCAATCTCTGAATGATTATGTACGTAATCAATATCCAGGTGTCATGATGATTGCCGAAGAGTCTACTGCTTTTGCTGGGGTTACCAAACCAGTAGAAGAAGGAGGACTCGGATTCCACTTCAAATGGAATATGGGTTGGATGAATGACTCTCTAGATTACTTAGAGAAAGATCCTCTATTTAGAGGGGGCATCCATAATCAATTTACGTTCTCGATGATGTACGCCTTCTCGGAGAATTACATTTTACCGATTTCTCATGATGAAGTGGTTCACGGGAAGAAATCGTTACTAGATAAAGCGTCTGTTTCTTATGAAGATAAGTTTTCTAACTATCGAGCTTTCATGGGCTATATGATGGCTCACCCTGGTAAGAAATTAAACTTCATGGGAAATGAAATTCCACAAATGATTGAGTGGAATGAAGAGCGTGAATTAGATTGGTTCTTACTCAAGTATCCTATTCATGATGCGACCCATCGCTATGTGAAAGATTTAAATGCCTTCTACAAGAAGCATTCAGAACTATGGCAACTTGACGGAGGCTGGACAGGATTTAGATGGCATGAGGTGGAAGATGTTTGGAATAACTGCTTCGTCTTCTCAAGAATGAATTCTAAAGGAGACTCAGTCATTGTTATCTCAAACTTCTCAGGAAACTATATTAAGAACTACGAAATTGGCGTTTCGAAATGGGGAAGCTATAAAGTAGCTCTCAACTCTGACGCTAAAAAGTATAACGGGTCTGGAGTGGTGAATCGTGGACTTCATACAGTTACGAAACCACATAAAGGATTTGATTATACACTCGCGGTGAATGTTCCACCGTTTTCTACACTGTATATTATAAACAATCAATAATCTGGGGGTTGAACGTATGGCAAGAAAGCAAGAAATCGTAGCAATGCTACTCGCAGGCGGACAAGGAACTCGCTTGCAAGTACTAACAAAGGATATGGCGAAACCAGCTGTTCCTTTTGGCGGGAAGTATCGTATCATCGATTTTCCTCTCTCAAACTGTGCAAATTCAGGGATTTCTACTGTTGGGGTGTTAACTCAGTTTATGCCTCTTGAGTTGAACTCTTACATGGGGAATGGGAACCCTTGGGACTTAGACCGTGTAGACGGAGGGTTAACAATTCTTCCTCCATATACAGCTGGAAAAACAGGGGAATGGTATAAAGGGACTGCCAATGCTATTTATCAAAATATTAAGTATATCGAGCAGTATGATCCAGAGTACGTATTAATCTTATCTGGGGACCACATATATAAAATGAACTACAACAAGATGCTTGAATTCCATAAAGAGAAAAAAGCAGACTTGACGGTTGCTCATATTAATGTCCCACTAGAAGAAGCAAGTCGTTTCGGTATTTTAAATACGGATGATGATTTACGCATCGTAGAATTCTTAGAAAAACCTGAACATCCGGTTTCAACAAAAGCGTCGATGGGGATTTACATCTTTAACTGGAAAGTACTTAAAGAGTATTTAATTCGTGATGAAAAAAATCCAGAAAGTGAAAAAGACTTCGGTAAAAACATTATTCCAATGTTACTTGAAGAAGACCGTCGTATTTACGCTTTCCCATTTGCAGGATATTGGAAAGACGTAGGTACTATCGAAAGTCTATGGGAAGCAAACATGGACTTAATCAAACGAAAAGAAGACTTTAATATTTCTGATAAAACTTGGAAGATTTATTATCGTCACGAAGGCAGACTTCCTCAATATATCGGAGAGAGCGCCGAAGTGACTGAATCAATGATTTCAGATGGAACAATTGTACTCGGAAAAGTCCATGAATCAATTGTATCGTCTGGAGTATCGATTGCTCAGAATTCTAAAGTCCTTGGAAGTATCATCATGCAGAATGCGGTCATTGAAGAGGGCGCAACAGTTGTGAACTCAATTATTGCAGAAGGCACGGTTGTAAAAAGCGGTGTGACTGTAGGCCATGAAGAAATTGAACTTGGTAAAGATATGATTACCGTTATCGGCAATTTCGAAGTGGTAGAAGAAGATACGAAAGTTGGAGGAAATTAATATGATCAAAGCGTTTTGTGTATTGTTTGCAGATAATTATAGAAATGACGACCTTCAAGGGTTAGTCAGAAATCGTACGGCAGCCGCTTTACCAGTAATTTCTCGTTATCGTATGGTGGACTTTATGCTATCTTCTCTTGTACATGCAGATATCGATAATATTGCATTATTAACGAATCATAATTACAAATCATTACTCGATCATGTAGCTTCAGGGAAAGATTGGGATTTAAACCGTAAACACCGTGGTTTGAAGATTATTACTCCGATGTCAAACTACTTATCAACACGTATCCCACAAAATAAAATCGAAGCGTTAGCCAATACAATGGTGTATACGCAAGACCTTGATGAAGAGTTTGTAATTTTAGCGGATACAAACATTATCGGGAAAATTGATTTCAAAGAAATGTTCCAATATCACTTAGATACTGGTTCTGATATTACTGTTGCGTATACGTATCGCAAACCAACAGTTGGGGAATCACAAATTATCTTTGATGAAAATCATAAAGTGTATGAGTCACTTTATCACTTCGACGGATCTGATCATGAATGTGCAACACAAGTGAAAATCTACATTTTAACAAAAGAATTATTCAATGGCATTGTTAAAAAAGGGTTGACACTTGGTTGGGAAGATATCTTACGTGACTATATCGCTAAGAACCTTGAAACATTACGTGTATATGCGTACCAAATTAAAGGATACTTGAAGGTCGTTAATACGATTAAAGACTACTATGACTTGAATATGGATATGCTTGATTTTGAAAATCTTCATGATGTATTCCTTTCAGGAACTCAAGTGATTACGCGTGTTAAAGATACGGTCCCTACAGGCTATGGTAAGAAAGCCGAAGTGAAGAATTCGATTCTCGGAGACGGTTCGAAGATTCGTGGTACCGTTGAAAATAGTATTATCTTCCGTGATGTTGTCGTAGAAGAAGGTGCGGTTGTTCGTAACAGTATCATTCTTTCAAATACCGTAATTAAATCAGGTGCTCATTTAGAGTATGTGATTGCTGATAAAGATGTTACGGTAAAACAACATACTGTTTTAACAGGTACGGAAGAAGTACAAGTCGTGATTGATAAAGGTAAAACCGTTTAATCAACTTTCAAAATGATAAAAGACAGCTTGGGCATTGCTCAAGCTTCTTTTTTTGCCTTAAAACCTTTCTACTGTTTGCAACAAGAGGAATAAGTTAGTAAACTAAATAAGTAGGAATTCTTTAGAAAGGAGCTTTTCTCATGATAAAAAAATATGCTGTCATTGATTTAGAAACGACAGGGCCAAAATATGAGAGCGGGGATCGAATCTTCCAGTTTGGCTGCACATTAATCGATGGCGATGAAGTGATTGAGCATGTCTCACTCAATATTAATCCTGAAAAAAGTATTCCATTCGAGATTCAATTATTAACAGGAGTGACGAATGCGGATGTGGCAACGGCTCCTTATTTTGATGAAGTAGCGATGACGATTTTTAATCTGTTAGAAGACCGAACGCTCGTCGCGCATAATGTTGGGTTTGACGGACCTTTTATTATGTCTGCTTTAAAAGATGCACTAGGGCTAGAATTGGAAGTGCCACTCATTGATACGGTGCAACTGGCTCAAATCTGTTATCCAACAGCGATCAGTTATCGTCTTAGTGATTTAACAGAGGCGCTAGAGATTCGTCATACTCAAGTACATACAGCAGGCAGTGATGCTCGAGCAACAGCTGAACTATTCTTAAAAATGAAGACTAAGTTTCGAGCATTGTCGACGATCACATTGAAACAGCTAACCGAATTCTCTGGAGAATTACTAGGGGATACGGGTACGATTTTTGATGAGATTTTAGAAGAAAAAGGAAAAGAAGAAAGAGAAGAATTTCCTTTAGAACAAGGTTTTGTCGTTTCTCCTCTAGCGGTAAAAGAGGTAGAACTAAAGTCTTCTAAACGAAAAACGAATGCACTAGAAGATTATCAAAAATTAGTAGATTCTGGATTCTTAGAAGATAAGGCAAGTCAGCGTGAGATGATAACCACAATAGAATCGTTGATTGAAACAGATGAACCTTTGCATTTTATTGAAGCCAGCCCTGGTTCAGGGAAAACATACGCTTATTTACTGGCAGCATTTGAAAAAGCGAGTAAGCGAAAACCAATCTGGATAGTCACTTCGAACTTACTATTGCAACAACAACTGATGGAGGATAGTATCGCTCCGATTATTACAGAGTTAAAGATTAAGGCACCTGTTATTTCTATAAAAGGACAAAGACATTATATTGATTTAACAGCCTTCAAGCGTGCATTTCACAAGTATATAGACGAAAGAAGTGCTAGAAACAGCCTTTCTATTATGGGGTTACTCGTGTGGATTACAAAGACGCAAACAGGTGATTTATCTGAGTGTAATCAAGTGCTTCATCAAGCAACGTTATGGAAAGAAATATCGGTAAAAGATGCAAATGAGGAAGGAAGTCTGTATTGGGACAAGGCAGTAGCTTCAGTTCAACAAAGTCCTATCGTGGTCACTAATCATGCATTCCTTATTCAGTACGCTTCATTAATTGCTCATCGTGTGAAACCAATTGTGCTCCTGGATGAAGTGCAGCAGTTTGAACATGCCCTAGAGCAATATGGCACGTCTACTGTTAACTTCTCTCATTTATTCGAGTTGCAACAATTATGGTCTGACCATCACTTAAATGCGATGTTTCATTTTTCAAAGGAAGAGGAGCACCTCTCTCGTACCATGAACCGCAAGTTATTAGAAATTTGTGATTTATATGAAACATGGTTTGAAGAGTTGAAGAGTGGCCAACAACTGACCAATTCATTTGTATTTACGGCAACTGAGTGGAAAGAGTCAATCCACTGTGAAATGGTAAATGCAATGCAGAAGGCTCTTTCTGGTGTAATGAATTTGTTGCAAGCCAATGCGGATAAGACCACTTTGTTTGAAGAAAGTAGTTATTTATTAAAAGAGCTAATGGAGTCAATCTCTCAATTTCAAACAGATGGCAGTGATTATTTTGTCATTGAAGAAAAAGAACAGTATGGACAAAATACTCTCGAATTATTAAGAGTGAAACCAGTCGTTGAAGTCTTCAATCAGTTTAGAGAGAAGATGAGACAATTGATTGGAATTTCTGCGACTATTCCAACATTTACACCGTTATTCCATGAGTTAGAGGCCAAAGAAAAGCTCACTGTAATTGAGACAGTATCAGAAAGTGCCGAGCATCAAATCTTTATTCCAAATGATTTGGTAGCCGTAAATTCTTCCTCGAGTCAACAGTATCACACACAAATTGCAGACTGTATCGAAAAAATCTATGAGCGAAAGGGCGGAAGAATGCTAGTGTTGATGCATTCAGTAGAGGCGCTCTTAGCAGTAGAGAGTCTGTTAGAAGACTTTTGCCGTGCTCATCAAATTGAACTACTTGCTCAAAAAGGACCTCAAATAGGACGAAGAATCCAACGTCGTTTCCAAGAAAGAAATGATGCGATTTTACTTGGTGTCTATAGTTTCTGGGAAGGATTTGATAGTGGTGGCCAATCCATCGATTCACTTGTAATCACTAAATTGCCATTCCCAAATCCAGTGTCAACGGCTCAACAAATTATTCAACTAGAGATGAAAGAACAAGAGCGTTCTTATTTTGGACATTATGCGATGAGGATGATGCTTCTTCAACTGTATCAAGGACTTGGTCGTTTTAGTAGACCGCATCAAAAGAGTGCCGAAATTTGGTTGTTAGATGTTCGGGCAACGATTAGTAAATATGCGATGAAAGTAAAAAGTGTTTTCCCGGAAAACGCTACGGTTATAGAGAAACCATTTAAGAAGTGTTTGAACGTTGGGAAGAATAAAAATATGTAGTGCATAGTCTTATATGTATGGTGGTATTTTTGCTTTAAATAGCGTATAATACCATTATCTATGAAAATTAGAGTAGAGGAGAGAAATTGATGAAACGCAGAACAATGTTTATTCTTTTACTCACTTTATTTCTATTATTTTTAGCTGCTGCAAGTATCTTTCTTGTAAGTGTGGATCCAAAAATTAAGAAACGAAATGAAGCACTTACGATGATGGCACCAACCGTAGAATTTTCAAAAGTAACGAAGTTTTACTTGTACAATACGGATACGTCTTATTACACCGTTATGGGCGAAGATAAAGACGGGAATGCCATCTATGCGATTATTCCTGAAGAAGGTGGAGATGTTACAATTCTTCAACAATCAGCAGTGGTCAATGAGCAAGAAGCTTGTTCTATTACATTACAAGATAAACCAGATGTTGAAGTGCTTGAAGCAAGACTTGGCCTTTTAAACGGGGAACCTGTATGGGAAGTCAATTATCGTATGAGTAATCAACGTATTGGTTATTACTATATTTCAGCGAAAAATGGTAAATGGATTAAAGATATTGAGAATATATAGAAATTGGTGATTTATGGTAAAAATTTCAGATAGAGTATCGAAAATTTTGCCTTCCGGAACTCTAGCGATGACACAAAAAGCTAGAGAACTAAAAGCTCAGGGAAGAAAGATCATTAGTTTATCGATTGGTGAACCTGATTTTAATACACCTGAAGTGATTACAGAGGCAGCCATTGATGCTTTAAGAAAACACGAAACCGATCATTATACACCAGCTTTGGGAATAGATAAGTTAAGACAGGCGATTTGTGATTTTCATAAACGTAAAGATGGAATTGATTTGCAAAAGGAGCAAGTTGCGACTTTTGCGGGTGCTAAATTTGCGCTGTATTCAGTCTTTATGACTTTAGTAGATCCAGGAGATGAGGTCTTAATTCCAATTCCTTACTGGGTGAGT
>JAGZLX010000027.1 GCA_018364485.1 Granulicatella adiacens | reverse complement strand
AACAAAAAAACTAAACTAACAACTTAACAACTTTACCTCATATAAGAAAAATTTACCTGTATCATACCCGCAAACACTAAAAATTTGTTATACTGAATGAAAGCATGAAAGGAGCACATCGATGCAAAACAACCCTTTTTACAAGTTTTATCAAAAGTCTCTTGAAGAAAGAAAAGAAACTTTATTAAATCATCCAAACTTATCGAACGAAGCCAAAGCACTAGTCGAAAAAGGTCTTGAACTTCCAGAGTCCATTGCTAACCAAATGGTCGAAAATCAAATTGAAGTATACGGTCTTCCGTATGGAATCGTTCCAGAATTAATCGTGAATGGAAAAAGCTATATTATTCCAATGGTAACGGAAGAACCTTCTGTAATTGCCGCAGCAAGCTATGCCTCAAAACTAATCAACTTAGCTGGTGGAACTACAACGATTCAAGAAAAGCGTGAAATGATTGGAGAAATTGCCATTGTAAAATCTCCTTTAACACTCGAAGAAGTAAAAACTAAACTTGAACAACAAAGAGAATCACTCTTTACGATTGCGAATAATGCTCACCCTTCTATCGTGAAACGTGGCGGAGGTATTCGAGAAATATGGGTCGAAGAAAAATCTACTGACAAAGAAAGATTTTACATTTTCTACGTATCTGTGGATACAAAGGAAGCGATGGGAGCAAATATGCTGAACACCATCCTAGAAGCGCTTGTATCTCCAATTGAAGCATTGACTTGTGGCGAAAGTATTATGGCTATTCTCTCAAATCTTGCTACAAACTCAGTTGTGACAGCTAGATGTGTCCTCTCACCAAGAATCTTAGACACTAGAACAACTAAAGGTGAAGATGTAATAAATCGAATCGCTTTAGCAAGTGAATTTTCAAAAGCAGATCCATACCGTGCAACTACACATAATAAAGGAATTATGAACGGTATTGATTCTGTCGTTATCGCTACCGGAAATGACTGGCGTGCAATTGAAGCAGGAGTTCACGCCTATGCAAGTTTAAGCGGGAAATATCAACCACTGACAAGCTGGACAAAGGATGAAGCTGGAAACTTAGTGGGTACAATCACTCTTCCTCTTCCTGTCGGAACGGTTGGAGGTTCTATTTCCATTCATCCAGGTGCACAATTTGCACACGAGTTACTCGGTCATCCAAGTGCTATTGAACTAGCAGGAATTATCGCTTCAATTGGGTTGGCACAAAACCTTGCTGCTGTAAGAGCTCTTGTGACGGACGGCATTCAAAAAGGCCATATGCGACTCCAAGCCAAATCATTGGGACTTGCTGTTGGCGCAACCGAGGAAGAACTTCCGCTACTAATGAACTTACTCGCTAAAGCCCCACATTTAAATCAAGAAACTGCCAAATCTTTATTAGAAGAATTAAGAAAATAAAAAATAGACTTCCCTAGCCCTATGCTAAGGAAGTCTTCTTTATTTAGATTATCTTTCGTCTTCAGTATATTCCATTAATGTGAAGATGTCATATTCGCTAATTTTTTCGCGACCTTTCAAGTCTGTTAACTCTACTAAGAACGCTAAACCAACCACTTCACCGCCAAGTTTTTCAACTAATTTTGCAGCGGCAGCCATTGTTCCACCTGTTGCTAATAAGTCGTCACAGATAAGAACTTTTTGGCCAGGTTTTACAGCATCTTTGTGTAAGTGTAACTCTGCTGAACCATATTCTAAATCATATTCAACAGCCACTGTTTCACGAGGTAATTTTCCTTTTTTACGAGCTGGCGCAAAACCAATTCCTAATTCGTACGCTACTGGACATCCAACGATAAATCCACGTGCTTCAGGTCCAACAATCATTTCAGCACCAATTTTACGTGCATAGTCAACGATTTGTTGTGTTGCGTATTGGTATGCTTTACCGTTAGCCATTAATGGTGAAATATCACGGAAAATAATACCCTCTTTAGGATAGTTTGGAACACTAGCAATATATTCTTTCAAGTTCATTGAGAACTCCTCCTTTTATTTACCTTGTTGTGAGTCCATCCAACTTTTTAGTTCTTGGAACTGGCTATAGTTGAATTTCTTTTCAAGCAACATTTGTTCATTTAACTTTTTCAATAAGGTTGACTCTTCTAAGTCATTTGTTTTTGGACTTTCGTTAATCATTAAATGTCCATCTACTATTTTAACAAATTCCAACTCAAAAAACACTTTTAATATCACGCGGAATTGTTCGACTGGAATTTTTAGGAATCCAGCAACCGAAACTAGTTTTTCATTGTAAGGAATTTGTCCATGTGATTGGATATATTTATACACACTACCAAATTTAGGCTTATCTGGAATCCCAGTTGTCACAACTGAATTCTTCGTATACGCGATGACATAAAGCGGTTGTGGCCATTCTATTTTAAAGAAGGCTTCCACTTCGTCCATCTTTTCTGGTAGGTCGAATAAAACAATTGCTTTAGCAGTTGGGATTTCGTTTGCAGCTACAAAGGATGCAAAATCCATCACGCTTGAAGTACTTGGAATTCTTGTTTCTAGCTCCTTCAAGAACACTTCGTTTGTTGCTAGATAAAGTGCATTTTCAACAGCTAGATGATCTTTTGTAATCTTAGAAGTACGCCAGTCGATAACGACTCTACCTTTAACAGCGATATCTTTTACCAATAATTGAGGAAGGCGATTATTTTGCCATTCATTAATCTCTAATGTACCAGCAACACTAATCTTCGTATCTGGTTGAAGAGAAGCTGCCCATTCTCCTTTACTAAAGGCCATCGCTTGAAGCGTGTTTGAAGAATTGGACTCTTTCAAATTAAGTTTCAAGTGCTGTTTATCCGCTCCGAGTAATTGAGTCGAAGCCACTTGAATCCCTTCTAAAGAAACGACTGGTTCTGGATTATCCGTGCCAAAAGGTTTTAAGCTGGATAATGATTCAATCCAATCAACTGTAATGTCTTTTAATGGAAGAACTTCATCTATCGTTAATGTCGCCTTCGCATCTAATAAGTCTCGATGGTCTTTCGCGTATTGTTCTAGTCCCTCGATAATTGTTGGAAGCATAATCGTTTCAACTGTCAATCCAGCAGCCATATGATGTCCACCGAATTTTAGAAGATGATCTTTCACACTAGTTAACGCATCATAGAGGTTAAACTCTCCAAATGAACGACCACTACCTTTTGCGGTTAAGCCGTCTTCACTTATTCCTAAAACGATGGTTGGTTTTCCCGTCTGTTCAACGATTCGACTCGCTACAATTCCGAGAACGCCTTCATGCCAACCTGGTTGCGCTAATACAAGAACTGGTTGGTTCATCTGCTCTTGAATAAGCTGAGCAGCTTCTTCGACGATTTGATTGACGATTGATTGACGTCTTTCGTTTTCTGATTGCATGAAATCAACAATACTTTGTGCTTCTTCATCATCAAATGTCGTCAACAATTGAACGCCTGGAGTAGCATCTCCAAGGCGACCTAGCGCATTTAAACGCGGTCCAATTTGGAATCCTATCGTCTTCTCATCTAATTTATCCACTTTAATGGATAACTTCTCAAGGAGTGTCACAAGACCAATACGCTGCGTTTGTTTCATTTGAGCAATTCCAAGTTTAGCAATCGTTCTATTTTCGTCTGTAAGGCTCACTAAGTCCGCAATTGTTCCAATCGCTGCTAATTCTACCATTTCTTCTGGAAACTCTCCTAGAAGCGCATGAGCAAGCTTAAATGCTACTCCAGCACCAGATAAGTCTCCACATGGGTAGTTTGCCTCTGGATGACGTGGATGGACAACCGCATAAGCTTCTGGAATTTCACTTGGAATTTCATGGTGGTCCGTTAAAATCACATCACAGCCATTCTCCATCGCATAACGAATTGGTTCAAGCGAAGCAATTCCGCAGTCTACCGTAATAATGAGTGTATGCCCTTCTTCAATCGCGCGTGGGAACGCTGGAATATTGGGACCATAGCCATCTGTAAAGCGATTCGGTAAATAGTACGATACTTGAGCCCCTAGCATTTCAAGCGTTTCGTAGAGAATCGTAGTACTCGTAATCCCGTCTGCATCATAGTCACCATAAATATGAATCATTTCACCATTTTCAATAGCTTCTTGAATTCGCCCTACCGCTTTATCCATATCATGTAATAGGAATGGGTCGTGGATGAGATGAGGTGTAGGTGAAAGAAACTCGTGTAAGTCTTCTGCTGTTTGAATCCCACGTTCCACACATAAGCGAACGAGATTCTCAGACACTCCACTTTCACTTGCAAGAGACGTTACGAGTCCTTCATCCACATTCTCTTTTAACTTCCATGCATAATTTGCAAAACTCATCGTACACCTCCTCTACTTTTTATTGAAGATACTCCCTAATAGTTTGTCTCCTATTTTCGGGAATAACACATTTAATTTACTCGCAAAGTTCATTGTTTTTGGCAAATTCACTTCACGTTTTTCTCTTTCAATTCCTTTAACAACTTCTCCTGCAACCTTCACTGGATCTAATACTACAGCACCTAATTGCTCTAAGTATTTTCCAGTTGGCTCGGCTTTATCAAAGAAGTCTGTCGCAATTGGTCCAGGATTCACAGTCATCACATGGATCCCATAAGGTTTTAATTCCAAACGTAGTGCATTCGAATACCCTAATACTCCAAATTTAGTTGCTGAGTACACGGATGATTTTACCGTTGCCGATTTTCCAGCTTGAGAAGCAATATTCACAATTACTCCGCCCTTATCTTCAATAAACCTAGGTACAAAATGCTGAGTGATTTTAATTAATGTATTCAAGTTTAACTGAAGCATTTGATTAATCTCAGATTCACTTAAGTCTTTAGCTAATTTAAGGTAGCCAAGGCCAGCATTGTTGATGATCATCGTAATTTTGTATGCTTCATCAAGAGTTGCTAACAACTGATTAACAGATGCATCATCGGTTAAATCACACGAATAAACATCAACTGGTTTTGTAGTAAACGTTTTGCACTCCGCAGCTACTTGCTCTAGTTTAGCAGTGTTTCGAGCCACAAGAATCAGTTGCACATCTCTTTTAGCTAATTCCAATGCGATTTGTGCGCCAAGCCCACCGCTAGCTCCGGTCACAAGAGCCACTTGATTTGTAAACCATTTAGCGTCCTTCATGATGTTTTATCCTTTCAACAGTCACAATGTCGAAGTCTTTGACAACTTGAACATTCTCAAAAATCTTTTTAGCCTCGTCTTCCAACTCTTGAGATTGTTTTCCAAGATAGCGAGCGCTGATATGCGTTAATAAAAGGCGCTTCACTTCGGCATTTTTAGCTACTTCAGCCGCTTGAAGGCTTGTTGAATGGAAATGACGATAGGCTTGTTGGCCTTTATCTCCTTCGTATGTCGCCTCGTGGACGAGAACGTCCGAACGATAGGCTAAGATTTCACTAGCTTCACATTTACGAGTATCCCCACAAATGGTCACAACTCGTCCTTTAATATCCGGAGAAATATAATCTTGACCATTCACGACCGTTCCATCTTCTAGAGTAATGGTTTCCCCTTTTTTCAACTTACCAAAGAGTGGCCCAAAAGGAATTCCTAACTCTTTTAGACGGTCCGCTTGCAGTTCGCCTGGTTGATCCTTTTCTGTCACACGGAATCCATATGAAGGAATCCCATGTTCGAGTCGCTTCATTTCTACTTTAAAATCTTTATCTTCGAAAAGAAGACCTTCTTTTTCAAATTCAACCACTTTTAAAGGATATCCTAATTTAGAACAAGAAGCTTGAATCGTCGTGTCGATAAAGTTCTTAATCCCTTTAGGACCATAGAGGGTTAAATCATCTTCTCCCCCTTGGAAAGAACGGCTAGTCAGTAGTCCCGGTAAACCAAAGATATGATCTCCGTGCATATGTGTAATGAAAATCTTCTTGATTTTTCCTGGACGAATATTTGTATTTAAAATTTGTTGCTGTGTAGCTTCTCCGCAATCGAATAACCACACTTCATTAATCTCATCGAGAAGCTTTAATGCAATTGAAGTGACGTTTCTCATTTTAGAAGGCACGCCAGCGCCTGTTCCTAGAAATTGCAATTCCATTTTAGTTTCCTCTCAATGTTTCATAAATTTTCTTCGCAAAGAAGAGCGCTTCTTCATGAGCCCCTACTTCTGTTACATATGATTTATGTGAATAGAACCAATCTTGATCTTTGGAATATTCATTCCAGTCAAGAACATGAACATTCGAATACTTCTCGCTAACTGCTTCGTAAACGTTATTCACATCATCTCTCCATGTTTTAGACGTTGTTGTCGTCACAAGGAAGATTTGTTTTTCCATACCGATTCGTTTCAATTCACGTTCCAATTGTCCTTTTGTAAAGGCACTATTAGCACCAAACATTAATACAACAATGTCATTTAATTGATTCTTCGATTTTAATTCGTTAATCGTCGAAGATAAGTCGGTTACTTGCGCAATCGGTGTTGCATGCATCACAGCGTTTGGATAAATCGTTGCTAGTTCATTAGCAATTGCAAGAAGCGATTGATCCCCGATAAAGGTAATTGAACTATTACTGCTAAAGACGGTTTCTTCACGTGTTAATCCAACCACATTATTAATAGTCTTCAATAATTTTTTATCCGTTTGTTGTGTGTTATCCACAATTGTTTGGTTCGTATGAATTAATTCTGTAAGAGTCGCTTCTTGTTCAGATAATTTACTTGTAGACTGTACAAGCCCTACCGCTAAAATAATCAGTGGCACTGCACAAATACCAAAGAAAATTTGTTTTCCATAAGCTGTCTTTTCATTCAACAGTCCCATCAATTTACGGACTATTTGTAGATAACGTCTCTTCTCAAAGACTTGATACCAAACTTCTCCAAAGAAAAGAATGAGTACTAGTTGGATAATACCGTGAAGTAAATTACTTGAACCAGCAATCCCCATTTTTGCTTGGTATAACACAATAATCGGTAAGAACCATAAATAATAAGATAAACTTCTACGACCAATCACCGTTAATGGTTTGAAACGGAATAAAATTCCTGTCCCTACTTTAGGATGCAAGCTCATCAAAATAACAGCAGCCACTGTTAAGTCAAAAAGTAACATTCCTCCACGATACGTAATGTCTTCGTTACGTCCAAGTGTAAATAACAAGATGAACATTAACACGATTGGAATTAATCGTAAATATTGCTCATATGGCACTCTAGATTTATGTTCCTTTTGGAAACGATCTAAAGGATATAGCAATGCCGTACATGAACCAATCAGCATTGAGAATGATCGAGTTCCTGTGCTCATTGTGACATACGTTAATGAATCTGCACCTTTATAACTAAAGAGCATTAATCCAAATGAAGCAGTGGCTAAAACTACAATTGCCACAAATAATGAATTATGCTTCTTAAGGAATAAACTTAAGAATGCAAATACAATTGGCCACAATAAGTAAAACTGAAAGGCCAATGAGATATACCATAAGTGTTCAAATGGATTTTCTGTTAGTAAATTAGGAATAAACGTTTGAGCTTGGAAAATCTGCCACCAGTTATTTAGAAATACAAGACTGGAAGTAAATGACCCTCTTAAGTTCACCAACATTTCATTTTGAAACAGCGTTATATAAATGAATACTAGAACGAGCATGGCGATTAATGGCAATGCAATACGTGCTAGTCGTTTTAATAAAAACTGCTTCAAAGGAATCTTTCCATCGTTCATCAAACTTGTCATTAAGCGGTTTGTCATAAAGTAACCCGCTAAAATGAGGAAGATGTCCAATCCAAGAAATCCACCCGGCAAGCGATAAGAATACAAGTGATAAATAATGATACTAAGGATTCCTATCGCTCTTAGGCCGTCAAATGAAGATACGTAAAAACGTTTTTCCATCTCACTTCTATCAATCATATTCAAAACTCCTTAATCTACGAACTCGAATGAGAAGTTTAGAATACGTACTAAATCGCCATTTTCAGCGCCTTTTTCACGTAAAGTGCTATCTACACCCATTCCACGCAATTGACGTGAGAATCGCATAACAGACTCATCATGTTCCATATTTGTCATCTTGAATAGTTTTTCAATCTTGTCACCATACAGTACCCAAGTTCCATCTGGATCTCTTGTCACTTTGAATGGTGCTTCCTCTTCTTCTAAACCATAAACGATATGTGTTTCCACCACTTCTTCGTTTAATGGGAAGAATTCTGTTTCATCTAACACTTCAGCAGTTCTAGCAAGCAATGCTTGAAGTCCTTCACGACGATACGCAGAAATCGGGAAAATCTCTGGCATTTCTTCACCTTCAGCAAGGCTATCTGCTAAATCTTTCTTGAACTTCTCTAAGTTTTCTTCTGCTTGAGGTTGGTCCATTTTGTTCGCCACAATCAGCATTGGACGTTCCAATAAGCGCAAGTGATAGCTTCCGAGTTCTTCTTGAATAATCTTGTAATCTTCAAAAGGATCACGGCCTTCCATTGCGGCCAAATCAATCACATGAAGTAATACTTTTGTACGTTCGATGTGTTTTAAGAAATGAATTCCAAGCCCTACACCTGTATGGGCTCCTTCAATTAAACCTGGTAAGTCTGCAACGACAAATTGGTCGCCATTTGGAGACTGTGCCATTCCTAATTGAGGATTCAATGTTGTAAAGTGATAGTCTGCAATTTTTGGTTTTGCACTTGAAATTACAGATAGTAAAGTCGATTTTCCTACTGATGGGAATCCAACTAACCCAACGTCAGCTAAAACTTTTAATTCTAAATCGAGTTCAAACTCTTCCCCTGGTTCACCGTTCTCAGCAATGTCTGGTGCAGGGTTTTTATGCGTTGCAAAACGGATATTTCCTCGACCACCACGGCCACCTTTAGCAACTACTACTTCTTGCCCATCTTCTACTAAGTCAGCAATTAAGGCTTTTGTTTCAGCATTTCTAACGATTGTTCCTGGTTAACTTTAACGATTAAGTCTTCTGCTCCACGGCCATACGTGCTCTTGCTCATACCGTTTTCACCAGGTTTTGCTTTGAAATGACGTTTATGACGGAAATCTAATAAGGTTCTAAGTCCTGAATCGACTTTAAAAATGACACTTCCGCCTTTACCGCCGTCTCCACCAGCCGGGCCTCCGTCTGGTACGTATTTTTCACGACGAAACGCAACCATTCCGTCTCCACCTTTTCCGGCTTTGACTTGAATCTTGGCACGATCATTAAATACTGCCATTTCATTCACTCTCCTTTCTGTGTGAGGGGTCTTATTTAACTATTAATGATGTGAAATCTGCTAAGTCTAAAATGATTTCAGATAGTAATCCTAAGAATCTTAGACGGTTACGACGAGTCGCTTCATCGTTCACCATAACCATGTTTTCATTGAAGAAATCATTGATTTTTGGTGCCATTGCTTCTAAATGACTGTACAATTCTTCAGGCGTTAATGAACCAACTTTTGCATTCAACTCTTGAATAGCTTTCACTAAGTTACGTTCACTTTCTGTTTCAAGACGATCTTCTAAGATTTCACCACTCGCATCATCTTTAGCTTTTGCACTAATATTGATAACACGGTTTAAGGCCTCTGTAATTCCTTTAAATTCTTCAGATTCAGAAACAGCTGAAAGAACTTTCGCTGCTTTTAATTGTTCAGGAACTGATGAAGTATTGCTGTTTACAACCGCATCGATAATATCATGACGTTTTGTAATAGTAGCAATACGTTGTGCCACACGTTCACGAATAAAGCTTAAGATAAACTCTTCAACTTCATCTTCTTTTCCATCTAAGAATTCTGCATAATCTAAACCTAACAATAGTTTTGTAAAATCTTCAATTTCAATGTTCCAATCAAAAGCCGCAAGAATTTGTACAAGCCCCATTACTTGACGACGAAGTGCATATGGGTCGTTTGATCCTGTTGGAAGCATTCCAGCAGCTGTAAAGCTTAGGAACGTATCTAATTTATCTGCAACCGCAAGTAAAGCACCTGGTACAGAAGAAGGCAATTCACCATCTGCACTTGTTGGCATATAGTGTTCACGGATTGCTTGAGCTACTTCAGGAGTTTCACCTTGTTTCAAGGCATAGATTTCACCCATGATTCCTTGTAATTCAGGGAATTCACCAACCATGTTTGTCACTAAGTCGAATTTGTAAATAGAAGCGGCACGTTGCGCTGTGACAACGACATCACTTGGTAAGTTCAATTCTTTTGCAATACGTCCCACAAGTAATTGCACACGTTCCATCTTCTCTGTCATAGAACCAATCTTGGCATGGAAGTTTAATGTTTCTAATTTCTTCAAGAAAGTTGTCATCGGAATCTTTAAGTCTTCTTCATAGAAGAATAAAGCATCTTCAAGACGCGCTGTTAATACTTTTTGATTTCCTTTTGCGACATTTTCAATCATGTAGTCATTACCGTTACGTACTGAAACGAAGAATGGTAATAATTGTTTTTCTTGGTTATACACAACGAAATAGCGTTGGTGTTCTTTCATTGATGTAACTAATACTGGTTCTGGAACGACTAAGTATTTTTCATCAAAAGTACCCGCAAATGCTGTTGGGTATTCAAGGATTGAGCTTACTTCTTCTAATAAGTCTTCATCGATTGGAATAATCCAGTTGTTTTTAGCAGCTAATTCTTCAATTTGCTTGCGAACTAATGCTTTACGTTCATCTTGATTCACGATAACGAATTGTTCAGCCAATGCTTTTTCATAGCTTTCTGGGTTTTCAATCGTTGCTTCTTTTCCTAAGAAACGATGTCCTCTTGAAGTACGTCCAGCTTTGACATCTAATACGCCAATTTCTTCGATGACTTCATTGCCGTATAACGCAACAATCCAGTGAATTGGACGTAAGTATTCAAATGTATGAGCTGCCCAACGCATTGTTACTGGGAATTTCATATCTGTAATCACAGAAGATAGGTTTTTAACCACTTCTTTCGTTGATTTACCAGCGATATGTTGTTTCACATGAATGTATTCAACGCCATTCACTTCTTCAACGTAAATATCATTTGTTGTTAAACCTTTACCACGAACAAATCCTTCAGCCGCTTTTGTCCATGCTCCATCTTTTTGAGCGATTGCAAGTGATGGTCCTTTGAAGATTTCTTCGCGGTCAGCTTGTTCTTCGACTAAGCCATTTACACGAACTGCTAATCTTCTTGGAGTTGCAAATGCTTCTACGGATTCAAATTCTAAGTTTTCATCTTTGAAGAAGTCTTCTACACGTTTTGCTAATTGTTCAGAACTTGTTCGAACATATTGAGCAGGTAATTCTTCTAAACCGATTTCTAATAATAATGATTGTGTCATTCTCTCTCCTCCAAACTCTCTTATTTCTCTTTCAATAATGGGAATCCTAAAGCTTCACGTTCAGCCACGAAAGTTCTCGCGATGGTACGAGCCATTTTACGAATACGGCCTAGGAATCCAGCACGGTCTGTTGCAGAAATAATTCCGCGAGCATCCATTAAGTTAAATGCATGAGAGCATTTCAATACATAGTCATAAGCCGGGTGAACTAAGCCTTTCTCCATTAAGACAGTGGCTTCTTTTTCAAAGTCTGTAAATAATTGCATTAATAATTCTGCATTGCTTTCTTCAAAAGCGTATTTAGAATGTTCATATTCTGGTTGAGTGAAGATATCTCCGTATTTAACATCTCCAGTCCAAACTAAATCATAAACACTCTCTACTTCTTGAATGTATGAAGCAAGACGTTCTAAACCATAAGTGATCTCACTTGTTACAGGATGACATTCTAGTCCACCTACTTGTTGGAAGTAAGTAAATTGAGTCACTTCCATTCCATCAAGCCATACTTCCCATCCTAAACCAGCGCAGCCAAGTGAAGGGTTTTCCCAGTTATCTTCTACGAAACGAATATCGTGTTCTAACGGGTTGATTCCAAGAGCTTCTAAGCTTCCTAAATATAATTCTTGAATATTTTCAGGAGATGGTTTCATCACCACTTGGAATTGGTGGTGTTGGAATAAACGGTTTGGATTTTCTCCATAACGTCCATCTGCAGGACGACGTGAAGGTTCCACGTATGCCGCATTCCAAGGTTCTGGTCCAATTGCACGAAGGAATGTATAAGGACTCATTGTCCCTGCCCCTTTTTCAGTATCGTATGCTTGAAGAAGCAAGCATCCTTGGTTAGACCAATAATTTTGTAATGTTAAAATAATTTCTTGAACACTAAGTTTTTTTGCCATAATTGTTCCCCTTTCTATTGTGCATTCACTACTGGATAAAATTCATAAATCACTCCAGGAATCACTTCACATTTTACTTCTTTAATCGCTTCATTCTTTGTTTTAAAACCGTACATTGAATGATTAGCACTTGTTTGGAATTCTTCCAACACTTCATCCTCATGGCCAATCACACTGACTTTAATCGGTGCAAGAGAGACAACTTTCAATTGAAAATCTTTGAATTCTGAAGCTGGGATGACCATTGTAAAATCCATACTACTTCCTCCTTTGACTAAATAAAAAAGTCCCTATGTACACAAAAAGCATACATAGGGACGACTAATCGCGGTTCCACCCTAATTTCTTGGTTTAAAACCAAGCTTCATTGTTGATAGACTCAAGTGCGCCACTTTTAATGACCATGATATGGATTCCACCACCCCATACTCTCTTTGACATTTTATCATTAAAAATCTCACCGTCAACGTCCTATTAATCTTTCACTATAGTACCGATAATTGCTTAAAAAGTCAAGTAAAGACAGTGTTTTGCGCTACTCTTAATCTTGTCCTCTTTTCTGCATTAACGTTTCCCATTCGACCATCTGATCTAAGAATTTTTTGCTCTTCAAACGAATACCCACATACTCTTCCATGATGGTGTCAAATAGGCGTCTTAACTCACTTGTTGTCTCACTCGACAACTGAATAGAGCCGATTTGTTTTGGAGAATTCACAAGAGCTAATTGCCTTGCTACATATAATGCTTTTCTAGATAGTTGCATGCGGTACTCATCTTCGTCTAAATGGTTACTGCACAGGCATCCGTGTTTCTGTATAGAAAAATCAACTAAGTCCCTATCTTTATGACACACAACACAATGTTGCCACTCCAGTTCTACACCGTAATAACGTAAAATTTTGATTTCAAAGAAGTGTAAAATCACTTCTGCATTAACACCATTATTAATCGCTTCAATACAATCCCAAAGCAATTGGAAGACCGTCTTATTCACGATATGGTCATCCATCACCGCATCTGTTAATTGTGTTAAATACGCTAATACTGCTTGTGCCTTTACATCTTGTAAAACAATCGTCGCAGGCTTTATATCGTGACTATCCTTAAGAAAACTAAACCCATTTTGATGAATATGCCCAAGGAAAGTTGCTCTTGTAAACACCTGTGTCGCAGCTGTTAATGGATGATTGCTTTGCTGTGCATTTCGTAAAAAGAACATCAACTTTCCATGGTCTCTCGTCAAAATTTTAACAAGCATATCTTTCTCGCGATACGCCTGTCTCATTAAGACAATTCCATCAAAATAGTGATAATAATCCATTTGTATTCATCCTAATCTCTATAGTCTGTATCTCGATATCCGTATTCTTGTAAGTTACTCTTACGTTTACGCCAATCTTTTTCAACTTTTACCCACAATTCAAGATATACTTTATTGCCGAGTAACTGTTGAATATCACGTCTCGCTCGCGTCCCGATTTCTTTTAAGAGACGTCCACCTTTACCAATAATAATGCCCTTTTGCGATTTTCGCTCAACGATGATATTTGCATAAACATGAACTTTATCGAATTCATCTTTTTGCATTTTATCCACTGTTACAGCCACTGAGTGAGGAATTTCTTCCTGTGTTAACTGTAAAATTTTCTCACGAATCAATTCTGATACAACAAAATACTCAGGATGATCTGTGATTTGGTCAGCCGGATAATATTGTGGTCCTTCAGGAAGTGCGTTAATCAGACCTTCCATTAGTTCATTCACATTATTACCTTGTAGCACTGAAATTGGGAATACACCAGCAAAATCAAGTGCATCTTTATAACTTCCCACACGTTCTAATAACACTTCTGGAGTGACAAGGTCAATCTTATTTAATACTAAGAAAATAGGTGTCTTAATCCCTTTTAGTTTTTCAATAATGAAGTCGTCTCCTGGTCCACGTTTTTCACTAGCGTTCACCATAAATAAAACGGCATCTACTTCTTTTAGCGCAGAATAAGCACTCTTCACCATGAATTCGCCGAGTTCATGTTTTGGTTTATGAATCCCAGGAGTATCTAAGAAGACGATTTGCGCATCATCCTTCGTATAGACTCCTTGAATTTTATTTCTTGTTGTTTGCGCTTTGTCAGACATGATTGCAATCTTTTGACCAAGCACATAGTTCATAAATGTTGATTTGCCGACGTTAGGACGACCTACAATCGCCACAAATCCTGATTTAAATGGTTTTGTCATACTCTCTCCTTAAAAATGAATCCATTTTGGCAAAATAATAATCATTGCAATAACTACAGTAAAACTAGCGCTGAGTAACACTCCACCAGCTGCAATATCTTTTGCCTTCTTTGCTTCAATATGATATTCCTTCTTCACTAGTAAATCGACTAAATTTTCAACGACGGTGTTTAAGATTTCCATGAGAAATACGATGAAAATACATAGTAAAATAAAACACCACTCGACTGCTGATAAACCAGAGAAAAAACTAATTATAATCGCTAGCCCTGCAATGCAGAGATGCGCCTTCATGTTTCTTTCTTCTTGAATCACTGTTTTAATACCATCTATGGCATGCTTTAGTGAGGTCAAAAAGTTAGAATTCTTTTCTGTTTGTTTATGCGTCATCACGTTTCAACCCATATGCTTCTAGGATTTCTTTTTGCAATCCTGTCATTTCAGCTTCCTCTTCTTCTGTTTGGTGATCATAACCATTTAAGTGTAAGAAGCCATGCAGTGCCAAGAATCCAAGTTCACGTTCAAGCGAATGTCCATAGTCTTCTGCTTGTTCTTTTGCACGGTCTAAAGAAATAACGATATCTCCAATCGAAGTTACAAAGCTATCGTCCTCTTCCATAATGGACTTCATACTTTCAAAGTCATCATCTGAATCATCTAACGCAAAACTAATCACATCTGTCACTTTATCAATATTTCTAAACTCACGGTTGATTTCACGAATACGTTCGCTAGAAATAAATGAGATACTACATTCTTTGTTTTCAGGGATTTTCAAGTAATCCGCAGCAAAACTAACCACACTATGCACAAGTTCTTGATGGCTTTCTGGTACTACTTCTGTTTCATCGATAATTTCAATAATCATATTAAAATCTCCTTTTTTAGCGTCACTAATATTGTAACAAACTCCCTACATTATTGGAACTTTGACGGTCTTTAAAGCTTATCTTTTACAAAAAAGAACTCCCCTCAACTATTCCTAGTCGAAGGGAGAAATTTCTTAAGATTGTTTTTTAGGAAGTTTTGGATATTCAATTCTTGAATGGAATGTTCCGTTTAGCGAAGCCACGATATTCTTTTCGATAATCGCTAGTTCTTTCAACGTAATATCACATTCAACAAATTGTTCATCCTCCAAGCGATTCATAATAATCGAATGCACTAAGTTTTGAACTTTCTCAAGCGTTGGTTCTTTCATCGCACGAGTCGCAGCCTCAGCGCTATCCACGATATTGATGACCGCAGATTCTTTTGTTTGAGGTTTAGGACCTGGATATCTGAAATCTGCCTCATCCGCATCTGGATTGTCTTTTAAGGCTTCAGCATAGAAATACTTCATCAATGTCGTTCCATGGTGTTCTGCACAAATATCAATCACTGATTGTGGCAATTGATGTTGTTTAAGAATTTCTACCCCTTTACGAACATGATCAAAAATAATTTCTTTCGATTCATATGGTCCAATCATCTTATGAGGACTTTCCATATGCGCTGGTAAGTTCTCGATAAAGAAGAACGGATGCTCTGTCTTACCAATATCGTGATAATAACAAGCTACTCTCGCCAATTGTGAATCTCCACCAATGGCTTCCACACAGTTGGCTGAGATGTTTGCCACCATCAAACTATGATGATAAGTTCCTGGAGCTTTTGTAATCAAATCTTTTAACAACGGTTGATTTGGATTTGATAATTCTGCCCATAAGAGTACGGAACTATCCTCGAATAAATACGTAAAGTACGGCATCAAGATGACAGGAATAAGGAATGATAAGAATCCACTCACTGCCGCAAACGCGAATAACCACGCTGATTGCGTTGATACCAAATCATAATTACTAAAGAATACAAATGGAAGCATTAATGCTAATGGAATAATGATTTGTAATAGTAATTGTTTAAACCACGATAAATCTTTCCAGTAAACCTCTTGAATGACACCAAGCCATGCTGCGAGTGAGAAGTAAACAGTCGTTAACGCGATTTCGGTGTTAATACTATCGCTACCAAACATATACCAGACGAGTATTGGATAAACTAACATCGCAATAATCGTAAAATAAAACTTCGATGTTAACTTATAGATGATATAGATAAATCCAGCAATTGGGAATACTATACCAATATAATCAATTCCACGATTTTGTAGGAATGATAAGATTTTAAGTAGGATGGCCCCAATCGTAAATACAACTGAGAAAACAGTCAGTTCATTAACGCGTGTATCCCACTCTTTGCTCGATGCTCCCACTTTGAAACGGAACGAGAAAGCTAATAACGATGCAAATAAAATCGTTAAGAAGATTAAGTAACTATACAATTGATGATAATTACTTGAGTTTCCATCGATACCTAATAATTTTAGAAGACGCAAATCTTCTTGAGTAATGATGTGCCCTTCTTGAATCAACACTTGCCCTTGTAAAATACGGACTGGTGAAACACTTTGTTTGGCATTTTCTTTTGCGCTATTGGTTGCATCTTTATCTACGACATTATTGACAACGATACTATTCGTTAACAGTTGTCCAAGCATTTCACGTTCATTATCTGTAAATCCTCCGTTAAAGAGCGATTTTTTAGCTGCTTCTTGTGCTTGAAGCAAATTGGATTCTGTAATGGAATGATCCATTTGGTCTTGAATTGCATTTTCGATTGCAGACTCATAACTATCCAATTTATCTGAACTTACAGAAAGCAATTGAACAATGACGCTATCTGGAATATACAATGCAAAATCACGAATCGCTTTATTTTCTGATTCTAAACTCTTTTTGAAATAAGTGAGGCGATCTTGAAGCGTTGCTACTTTTGTTGATACTTCACCAGAAGTCGTAGTTGTAGAATCAGTTGCAAAAATTTCGCTTGAAGCTTTTGCTGCGACTGTCTTAATCGCTTGGAAAAATTGTTTCACTTTGTCGATTTGTTGTTGCTCGCGATTTTGATCAAATACATAAATATCACCAACACCATCCATCGCCATCTGCTGATTCTTTTCAGTCTGTTCTTTATCCTCTACAGTTCTTGGCGCGCGGATTGTTTCTCTTGCAACTTGATTTAATTCAAATGAATAAGAGGTTGGTTGGACATTACTCCATCCCAATATTAATAAGAATAGGAATGTAACACCTAATAGTGCAGGTAAATAGAAAATCCCTAATGATTCTTGAAATTTACGGAGCTTTTGTCTCACTTTCTTCACCTCGTTCCTTCTCAGTACTATTAGAAGCTGAGTAGGCATTAATAATTTCAGATACGATTGGATGACGCACAACGTCTCCTGCATCAAATTCTACAAAGGCAATGCCATTGATTCCTTTTAGTTTTCGTTCTGCATCTAGAAGACCACTAGCTTGATGTCCTTTTGGTAAGTCAATTTGCGATTTATCTCCATTGACGATCATTTTCGAGCCAAATCCTAGACGTGTTAAGAACATCTTCATTTGCGCTCTTGTTGTATTTTGAGCTTCATCTAGAATGATAAATGAATCTTCTAATGTACGCCCACGCATATACGCTAGTGGTGCCACTTCGATGACGCCTCGTTCTAGAAGACGATTTGTGTGCTCCATACCGTATACGGTATATAAAGCATCGTATAACGGACGTAAATATGGATCCACTTTTTCTTTTAAGTCCCCTGGTAAGAACCCTAAATTTTCACCGGCTTCAACGGCTGGACGTGTCAAAATGATTTTCTTCACTTCGCCTTTTTTTAACGCTTGAACAGCCATCACTACGGCTACGAATGTTTTACCAGTTCCGGCAGGCCCAATACCAAATACCACATCCGTTTTCTTAATCGCATGAATGTATTGTTGTTGACCATACGTTTTGGCACGAATCGCTTTTCCCGCAAATGTGCGTCCGATTTCTTCGTTATATAAATTAACAAAGTAATCCAAAGTCCCACGTTTGGCCATCTTTACAGCTGTAATGATATCAGTTTTTGAAATACTGATTCCACGTGCAATTAAGTCTTGAAGCTGATTCAGCAGTTCTTTTACTTGCGAAACAGTCTCTTCTTCTCCAGTAATAAAGAGTTGCTCCCCACGATGGGTAATTTGTACTTGGAATGAATCTTCAATAAAACGAATATTCTGATCTTGAGAACCAAATAATTGAATTAATTGAGGATTATCGCTTAATTCAACACTTGCTTTAAAGGTTTCTTTTTCCAATCAGTTATCCTCCAATCCACACTTATTTATTTAAGTGTGCTTTTACTTGTTCTTTAATGACATTACCGTCTGCTTGCCCTTTAAGAGCTTGCATTACGGCACCCATTAATTTACCGAATTCTTTTTGTGTTGTTGCTCCTACTTGTTCAGCAATTTCGGCAATTTTCGCTTGAACTTCTTCTAGTGAAAGTTGTGCTGGTAAGTATTTCTCAACGATTGCTAATTCGCCTTGTGTTTTTTCAACTAATTCTTGGCGGCCTGCTTTTTCAAATTCAACAATAGAATCACGACGTTGTTTTGCTTCACGCGATAAAATTGTTAATTCTTCCTCAGGTGTTAAATCTGATTTTTTGTCAATTTCAGCAGCTTGAATCGCTGTTTTAATCATACGTAATACAGCTAATGTTTCTTTGTCTTTTGCTTTCATCGCTGTTTTGATATCGTTATTAATTGTTTCTTTTAATGACATTATAATCGCTCCATTCTTTTAATTTCGTTTGATTGATAAAAAAAGACTGGGACTAATAGCCCCAGCCTGACATAGTCTATGATACACAGAGTTGACTAGAACTTGCGTTTACGAGCTGCCTCTGATTTTTTCTTACGTCTTACACTTGGTTTTTCATAAAACTCACGTTTGCGAGCCTCTTGTAAAGTTCCGGTTTTAGAAACAGTACGTTTGAAGCGACGAAGAGCATCATCAAGTGATTCGTTTTTACGAACAACTGTTTTTGACATATCCTATTCCCTCCCTCCGAGCAATAAAAAGTAACTGTTTTCTTTTGAATAGAATAACCAAACAAACGAAATGTCCTTTTTTTATTATAGGAAAGGTTCCATAAAATGTCAATCAACTTTACTAAGGTTCTTTCAACTTTTTTAGGAAAGCCTCAAACTACGCTTTTGCCGCGCACTTTTCACAAAGACCAAAAATTTCAAAACGATGTGAATGAATTTCGCATCCTTCTAATTGATCTTTAAAGAAATCCATTGGGCACATATCAATTTCTCTTGTGCTACCACATTTTTCGCAAATGAAATGATGATGATGTCCATGAGCTTGGCAACGGAATCTAAATAATTTCTCACCGTTCAATTCTGTTTCTTCTAAAATATTTAATTGTACAAAGGTATATAAATTACGATAAATCGTATCATAACTTAATTGTGGGAATTCAGGCGCAATCAATTCTTGCACTTGCTTTGCTGACAAGTAACGGTTGGCATCATTTAAAATCTCAACAAGTCGTTGGCGTTTATTCGTATGTTTATAACCTGCTTCTTTTAAGATTTCTAACGCTTCTTCTACATGATTATGTGAATGGTCATGATGATGATGTTCTTTATGACCTGAGTGGTCGTGACTGCAGCAATGATCGTGTGAATGCATATTACTTCCCTCTTTCTTGTTTTAATAACTCTTCAATCCAGTTTGGATCAAATTTTCCAGAACGAATCATTTCAATTTCTTTTTTGTATGGTGCAATCTGAACTTTATCTTCCACTTTAATCCATGGAGTTTCTAGAATTTTAGGAAGTTGTTTAAATTCAGGAACATTAATAACGTTCATTAGCGCATCAAATCCGATTTCTCCAAAACCGAAGTTCTCATGTCTATCTTTATGAGCACCAACTGGATTTTTCGAATCGTTTACATGAAGAACTTTAATACGGTCAAGGCCAACTGTTTTATCAAAATGAGTTAATACTCCTGATAAATCATTCTTAATATCATACCCTGCATCGTGAACGTGGCAAGTATCAAACGTTACGGATAAATGTTCATTATACGTCACACCGTCGATAATACGTGCTAATTCTTCGAATGTACGAGCTAGCTCTGTTCCTTTACCCGCCATTGTCTCTAATGCGATTTGAACTTTTTGGTCTTTCGTCAAAACTTGATTTAATCCGTAGATGATTTGGTTTATTCCTACATCCACACCAGCCCCTACGTGAGAGCCAGGATGTAGAACAACCTGTGTAGCACCAACCGCTTCTGCACGTTTCAATTCTTCTCTTAAAAATTCGATTGCAAAATCAATATATCCTTCTTTTGTAGTGTTGGCTAGGTTAATAATATACGGCGCATGAACGACAACCTCTTCAATCCCATGCTCTTTCATGTACTGTTTCCCAGCTTCAACGTTTAACTCTTCAATCGGTTTTCTTCTTGTATTTTGCGGAGCACCTGTATAAACCATCATTACATTAGCGTTATAACTTGCTGCTTCCTTTGCTGAATTCAAGAGCATTTCTTTTCCGCTCATTGAAACGTGAGACCCAATTAACATAATCATCCTCCAAATATTTCATTATTCTCTATTATTTTACTAAAATAATTCTTCTGCAATCAAGCTGTAAGCTATTTTTTATACACAAATAGCGCTTTTATTGGTATAATAGAGAGGAAATATACAAATAAAAAAAGGAGCCCTTATGGATTCATTACTGAAATTCTTTAAGAAGAAAAATATACAGCAGTTGCTGGGCTTTCTTGTTTCACTTCTACTACTATGGATTATCGCCTATCCACTAGTTAGTGAAAGTTCAACAGTAAAACCTCAAACGAACACGCAACAAGCCAATACAGATACGAATAGCTCAAATACAGCTACTCAGACTTCAACTACGGTTCACAATAAAATTGTGCAGTTTGCTGTCAATACAAGCGATACCCCATTGAAGGTTTACCATACTATGGATGCTAAAGGTATCCCAATCGGGGAAATTACGAAGAACCAATACTTATTGGCTTTACAAAAATTAGACAATGGTTGGATTCAAGTTCAATATGATGAACAAGTAGCCTATATCGAAGACAAAGATATTCTTCTAACAACGATGATGAAAGGATATGCGTCTGGTGGCTTGAAATTACGCGAAACACAAGATGAAAATTCGAAAGTTCTCTTAACAATTCCAAATGGCGAACTCTTCTACCTCATTGAAGAATTGAACGATAAAGTCTTAAAAGTTCGTTACTTTGATAAAGAAGGTTATGTGGATAGCGACTCTACAAACTACGCGATTGAATTGATTCAAGAAATTCTCAACAAACAAGCTGGTCTTCCAACAACCATTGACTCGAATAAGATGTTTGTTACAAAACTAAAAGAAACACCAATTTACTCAGCTTCCAACGTCACTTCCGAATTAATCGGTACGGTAGATAAAGGAACACAATTTGTCTACGAAGACCGCGAAGGCGATTTCTATAAAGTATCTGTTGGTAATGGAAAATACGGATATATTCCTTACTGGCTAGTCGTTACAAACTTTGCTGGAATCGAAACGGATGAAACGATTCCTCAAGGGATTAAAAACGCAACAATCGTCATCGATCCAGGGCACGGCGGTGAAGATCCAGGTGCTGTTGTAAACTTCAGTGAAAAACACGAAGCAGACCATACATTAACAACTGCTCTACTTGTGAAGAAAGAACTCGAAGCAATGGGAGCAAAAGTTATCTTAACTAGAACAAGCGATACTTCTGTTTCACTTGCTGAACGTGCTGAAATTAGTAATAAAAATAATGCAAATGCATTTATTAGTATTCACTTTGACTCGTCTGAAGATGATAGTGCAAGTGGAACAACAGCCTACTACTACAGTGATAAGAGCGAAAGTCTCAGTCAGACAGTGAATAAATACTTATCTCGAAATCTTCCATTGAAAAACCAAGGAAGCAGATTCCAAAACTTCATGGTTCTTCGTGATAATTCTCGCCCATCGATTCTTTTAGAACTTGGATATTTAAATAACCAAGGTGATAATAAAGTGATTTCTTCTGAAGAATATCAACAAAACATCGCAAAAAGTATCGCAAACGCGCTTAAAGAATACTTCCAATAAAACAAAAAGCGATGCTACTCCAAACGGGACTGACCCCAAAAAGTGAGAATTTAATAAAAACACCCTAGGGCTACCGTCTCCGGTATTCAACCGGAGACAGGTAGTCCAATTTTTGTTGGATTC
>JAGZLX010000026.1 GCA_018364485.1 Granulicatella adiacens | reverse complement strand
TTAGGTTTGGCGATTTTAATATAATGGATGTTGGCCTTTTTGTATACACTAAAATAGGGTTGGTGGAAAATTTCCATCAACCCTAAAAATTATAGAACCATTTTTTTCTAGCGGTGCCAAAGGGTCTCGAACCCCCGACCTAGCGTTTAGGAAACGCTTGCTCTATCCAACTGAGCTATGACACCCTAATATATTAATTGAACCACAGAACCCGCTATCTGTCCATACGAAGTTACTAGTTCTTATTTTTATGAGGATTGACAATCTTCTTTTTACAGCAATCGTAAATAATAAAACTCAATTATGTCTTTAAACAAGAAGGTTTAGAGAACTCCAATTCTATGAAAAATGATGGAGTCCCTTGGGATTCTATGGTAGGAGTAAGAGCGAGAGGTAACTGATGCGAATATGAGACTCTAGGAATTTATTCCGTAGAGACTCATTGAGGCTCAGTAGGTGAGAGACTTCGGCTCGAACCGGGACAGCTCTTATCCCTACCATGAAGATATCCCAAAGGGACGGAATCAATCTGTTTTAATATCTCTAGATTTTATTTCTAAACCTTCGGTTTGTATATAAAAAAACTACCAAAATAATTTGGCAGTTTCAAGTTCATTTATTTAGTTTGCTGATTGACGGCGTGAAGATTGCCAATGAGAGTACAGACGGAAAATCGAATCGACCGTAAAGATAGCAAGTGCAATCATCCCGGCGGTAATCATTGTTTGACCGAAGAAGAATTTTCCTTTTTCAACATCTCCTACAAAGAAGGCGTATACGGTACGATACATGCCTGCACCAGGAACGAGTGGGAAAAATCCAGGAATAAAGAATACCGTTACGGGAGCTTTAAAATAGCGTGCTGCTAAGTGCGATAAAAACGCAATTGTAAGGCCGCTATAGTAAGTAGCTAGTTGTAATCCAGAACTATCCAAGAAGAAGAGATATACAAACCAACCAATGCCTCCAATAATCGAAATATGAATGAGGAGTCGTTTTGGTGCTTCAAAGACAATACAACTGAAGTAGACAGCAATGAGAGCACTAATCACTTGATAAATCATAAGGGGTTTGCACCTCCTGCTAAGACGAGTCCCAAAGCAACAGCAATCGCGACGGAAAGAGCCGTCACAAACGCTTCAATTGCCCGAGCTGCTCCTGAGTTGTAGTCTCCGCGTAATGTATCGCGAATGGCATTTGTAATGGCGGTTCCAGGAACGGCCGGCATGATTAATCCTACAATGGAGATACCGATTCGAGCGTCCGGAACGAAATGTTTCTGAATCATAATGATAATGACAATCGCTGGAATGATCGATAGGAGGTTCAACACGAATGTTCCTAATTTTAATTTCGGATCTAACTTATAAATAAATGGCATGATAACCGCTGCTACTGATGCAATGACGAGTTCAATTGGCGTTGCTCCAAATAGAGCAGCGTAGAACCCGCACATCAGAACAAGGCCTAAGTCTTTTAACCACTGTGGATATTCTGATTCTTTTAAGTCCTGTAATCGTTGATAAGCTGTATCGAGGTCAATTTCTTTTGTCACTAATTGACGAGAGATTGCATTGACCTTATAAATTCGGTTCAAGTTCGTGTCACGATTTGGAACACGACGAATTTCTGTAATAGAATCGATGCAGTCATCATCGAGCGTTGCAAAGATTCCAGTCGCCATTGCGAAGGCTTCGCAAGTTTCAAAGTTTGAAGTGGAGAGAATATAGTTCATGGTTTCTTCCACGCGATATGATTCCGCATTGCATTCGAGCATGATTTGACCAGCAAGAATAGCGGTATCCATTAATTTTTTTGCATATGATCGCACAAAGCCTTCCTCCTTACTAAAATACTCTCTAAGTATAGCATACTAGCGGTGTTTTGCTAAGTAGAAATTTTTATAAAATGAAACTGTACTATTTTTAAATTGCAATCAGATTAGTACAGTTGTTTTTTTGATGATTGTTTTAACATTGTACTGTTTTTTTAAAAGTATTTAGTGTATTATTAAGATAACAAATTTTTGGAGGGATATCCGTGGAATTATTTGAAGAATTATCACTTAAAGTGAAAGGGAAAGACGTTAAAATCGTATTTCCAGAAGGAGATGAACCAAGAATTATTGGTGCAGCGGTTCGTTTATTAGCAGATGGACTTTGCAAACCAATCTTACTTGGGAATGTAGACCAAATTAACGAAGTGGCAAACGCTCGTGGATTTAACATTTCTCATTTAGAAATTATCGATCCTGAAACTTATGCAGACGATAAATATGCAGAAATGGTAGCAAGCTTTGTAGAACGTCGTAAAGGTAAAGTATCTGAAGAAGATGCACAAAAATTATTACGTGACGTAACTTACTTCGGAACAATGATGGTATACATGGGATTAGCAGACGGATTAGTATCTGGTGCGGTTCACTCAACAGGGGACACTGTACGCCCAGCATTACAAATCATCAAAACAAAACCAGGGGTATCTCGTACAAGTGGTGCGTTCATCATGATCAACAGCGACAAATCTAAGAAATACTTATTCTCAGACTGCGCAATCAACATCAACCCTAACGCACAAGAATTAGCTGAAATCGCAGTTGAATCTGCTAAAACAGCTGAATTATTCGGTATCGAACCAAACGTTGCAATGTTAAGTTTCTCAACTAAAGGTTCTGCTAAATCTGAAGAAGCATTAAAAGTAGCTGAAGCAACTAAAATCGCTCAAGAATTAGCTCCAAACTACAACATCGACGGAGAATTACAATTCGACGCAGCATTCGTACCAAGCGTTGGTAAACAAAAAGCTCCAGACTCACCAGTAGCTGGACAAGCAACAGTATTCGTATTCCCAGAAATCCAATCAGGTAACATCGGATACAAAATTGCACAACGTTTCGGTAACTTCGAAGCAATCGGACCAATCCTACAAGGATTAAACAAACCAATCTCTGACTTATCACGTGGATGTAACGAAGAAGACGTCTACAAATTAGCGATCATTACAGCTAACCAAGCATTGATGGAAAACTAAGGTGCGACAAAGTGCGCTCAAAAGCGATGACGGTTCGAACTTTGCCGTAAACGACTAGAATAGTCGTGCGGACAAAGTGAGAAAGGCTTGAGCTTTTGCACTTTGGAGCCCGATTTCAAGAGAAAGACAGAAGACAAAAAATGACTCGCAGTGCGAGTCATTTTTGCTTTATGTAAATTCCAAATCATTCACACTGTGAATGATTTCCTCAAGGCTTATTAGATGTTCTTGAATCACGAGTGATGAAAAGAACATCAATAAGCTACTGAGCGATACGAGACTTCGCGATTTCTGCGATGGCGAGCTCAACTACACAAAAACGACTTCTCGGAGTCGTTTTTTTCTTTACATATAAATATAGCAGAGCACAAAAAAGCAGGCATCTCTGCCTGCACATTATTATATTATTCAGCTTCTGGTAATAAGAACCATAATAGCACGTATAAGAAACCACCAGCACCAGCTAATAAGAATGAAAGAGCCCACCCTAGACGAACCATTGCTACGTCTAGTCCAAAGTAATCAGCTACACCAGCACATACTCCAGCAATTTTCTTTTCATTTACTTTACGTGTTAAACGTTTTTCTGACATAAGAACACTCCTTGTCGATGTTTATATATCGACTGTAGCATATGTTACATATAAAAAATAGTATAAATTAAGGGTTTCACAAAAATGAACTCGAATATTCTAATTTGAAAGTAAAATCGACCTTGGAGTCACAATAATTTCAAATTTAACGATTTCCCTGCTAATCATATCAAAAAGCATAGAAAAATTTTTATCATTATAACGTATACATTATAATGATTTTTTGTTTTTTTCTTTTAGAACATTGTAATATCAACGATTGTAGGCCTTTTTTTATTTAAGTAGAATAGATTTTTTTGTAAGCAGATAAATTGCTTTAACGTTTAAGTGATGATAATCTAATGACAGTTCCAAGAGAGAAGACGTCACTTTCTTGGCTGAAAAAGATGAAAAGAGGATTTGAACATGAAAAACATTTTATTCGTAGTAGGTAGCTTACGTAAAGGTAGCTTCAACCACCAAATGGCTGAAAAAGCAGAACGTATTTTAGAAGGCAAAGCAACAGTCACTTACTTAGATTACTCAAAACTTCCATTAATGAACCAAGACTTAGAAACTCCAGTATTACCTGAAGTACAAGCAGCAAGAGACGCATTCGGTAAAGCAGATGCAGTATGGATCTTCTCACCAGCATATAACTTCGCAATTCCCGGGACAGTGAAGAATCTATTAGACTGGATGAGCCGTGCGTTAGATTTATCAGATACACATGGACCATCTATTTTACAAGATAAATTTGTAACTGTATCAGCAATGGCAAATGCAGGTCACGAACCATTATTTGCAGCTTATAACGCATTATTACCATTCATTCGCATGCAAGTAGTAGGCGAATTCACTGGCGCTAAAATTAACCCTGAAGCTTGGGGAACAGGCGTTGTTACATTAAGCGATGAAGTAGTAGCAGGCCTTGAAAAACAAGCAGAAGCATTATTAAATGCATAATTAAAATTTAAAACTTAACTTTTAAAAGCAGTCTCTTTCGAAGGGGTCTGCTTTTTTTGAACACTATACGAACAGACATTTGCCCTAGACCTTCTTGTTATGCTAAAATTGTTCTGATATAGACAAAAAAGGAGTATCATTCATGTATGAATATTTAAATGGAGAGTTAGCGCATATCTTACCAACAGCAATTGTTGTCGATGTGCATGGCGTAGGGTATCAAGTGGTCTTTGCCAACCCATACCGCCTACAAGATTCTCTGAAGAAACAAATTAAAGTATTAGTGCAACAAGTCGTTCGTGAAGATTCAATTACCTTATACGGATTTATTTCAAGCGAAGAGCGTGAATTATTCCAACGTTTAATTAGCGTTTCTGGTATCGGGCCAAAGAGTGCGATGAGTATTTTAGCCAATGACGATACAGAAGGGTTCGTGAACGCTGTAGAAAGTGGCAATGTCACTTATTTAACGAAATTCCCAGGTGTTGGTAAAAAAACAGCGCAGCAAATTATTCTAGACTTGAAAGGGAAGTTTGAAGCTGTCCCAGAAGAAACGACGAAAGCAGTTGCTTCAACAAACCAAGCAACACTGGAAGAAGCGAAAGAAGCCTTACTGGGCCTTGGTTATTCTGCAAAGGAAATTACAAAGATTTGGAAGTCGCTGGAAGCAGCTGCTCCAAGTACGACGCAAGAGGCATTAAAAGTAGCCTTTAAACTATTAATGAAATAATGGAGGATTATCGTGGAGGAAGAACGTTTTATTGACGGAAACCCGCTAGACGAAGGGGAAGTACAAGCCGAATTATCACTAAGACCACAGACGTTGCAACAATATATCGGTCAACAAAAAGTAAAAGAAGAGCTTGCCGTCTATATTCAAGCGGCTCGCAGTCGTTCTGAAGCCTTGGATCACGTGTTACTATACGGGCCTCCAGGACTCGGGAAGACGACACTTGCGATGGTCATTGCGAATGAATTAGAAGTGGGCATTAAGACGACGAGTGGACCAGCAATCGAACGTCCAGGAGACTTAGTTGCGCTTTTAAATGACTTACAAGCAGGGGATGTCTTATTTATTGACGAGATTCACCGCTTGCCACGTGTGGTAGAAGAGATGCTGTATTCAGCGATGGAAGATTTCTTCGTGGATATCGTAGTCGGACAAGGGCCAACTGCGCATCCGGTACATTTCCCATTGCCACCGTTCACGTTAATTGGTGCGACGACTCGTGCAGGGGCACTTTCTGCACCGCTTCGTGACCGTTTCGGGATTGTGGAACATATGGAATATTACGATGAGGCATCTCTAGCTGAGATTGTTAAACGTAGTGCGAATGTTTTTGATAGTGAAATTAAAGAGGAAGCCGCTCTTGAGATTGCGCTTCGTTCTCGTGGAACACCGCGTATTGCGAACCGTCTCTTGAAGCGTGTACGTGACTTTTCTCAAGTATACGAAGAAGGCATGATTTCAAAAGAAATTACGCAGCAAGCCCTAAAAGTGTTACGAGTAGACGCTAAAGGGTTAGACCATATTGACCGTAAATTATTGACGGCAATGATTGATTTATATGATGGCGGTCCAGTTGGACTTGGAGCCATTGCGGCGAACATTTCAGAAGACGCCGAAACTATCGAAGATATGTATGAACCATATTTATTACAAATTGGATTTTTAAAACGGACATCACGCGGTCGTGTGGTGACGCCAGAAGGATATGCTCACTTAGGGCGCTTATATCCCATGTCGTAAGGAAGGAAATAGAAATGAACTATACAACGAAAGATTTTGACTTCGATTTACCCGAAGAATTAATCGCTCAAACTCCATTGAAAGACCGTACGTCTTCACGTTTATTAGTGGTGGATAAAACAACACATAGCATTGAAGATAAACATTTTTCTGATTTACTAGATGAATTAGAAGAAGGAGATACACTTGTTGTGAATAACACGCGTGTACTTCCAGCGCGTCTTTATGGAACAAAAGAAGAAACGGGCGCTCATATTGAAGTCTTACTATTAACGAATACGGAAGGCGACAAGTGGGAAACACTTGTGAAACCTGCCAAACGTATGAAAGTAGGTAGTGTTGTTTCTTTTGGAGATGGCAGACTTAAAGCAACGGTTGTCGAAGAATTAGAACAGGGTGGACGTATTATTGAGTTTTCGTACGAAGGAGTATTCCTAGAAGTGTTGGAATCTCTTGGTGAAATGCCATTGCCACCATATATCAAAGAACGTTTAGAAGATAAAGAACGTTATCAAACCGTTTATGCGAAAGAAAATGGATCTGCAGCAGCACCTACAGCTGGCTTGCACTTTACGGAAGAATTAATGCAAAAAATCCGTGAGAAGGGCGTAAATATTGTTCCAGTTACGTTGCACGTTGGACTTGGAACTTTTAGACCTGTTTCAGTGGAATCACTAGAAGACCATAAGATGCATTCAGAGTATTATAATGTGTCAAAAGAAACTGCAGACATGATTGAAGCGACTAAAAAAGCTGGCAAACGTGTTATTGCCGTTGGTACGACTTCGATTCGTACGCTAGAAACAGTTGCGAGAGATAATGATGGGCATGTAGTGCCAGCGAGTGGGTGGACGGATATTTTCATCTCGCCTGGGTATGAGTTCCGCGTGGTGGACGCGTTTGTGACGAACTTCCACTTGCCAAAATCAACGCTTGTTATGCTTGTCAGCGCTTATCTTGGACGTGAATTCACACTAGAAGCGTATCAGCACGCCATCGAAGAACGTTACCGCTTCTTTAGTTTTGGCGACGCAATGTTTGTGCATAAATAAAGGGAAATTGACCGTAGGTCAAATATTGAAGCATGGGGATGTCTTCATGGTAGTGGTAATAGTTGTACCGGTGGGAGCCGAGGTCTCCCACCTACCGAGCCTCAAAGAACCTCTAGAAAATAAATTTTCAAGAGGTTCTAATTCGCATCGGTTACTAGTCACTATTACTCCTACCATAGAATCCCCATGCTTCATCATTTGCCCACGGTCTTTTTGTGCTTTTATACGAAGCATTGCTAAAAGAAGATGGCCGTTCTTAGTGAGTGCTTTCTAGTGTGAATTTACTGGCGATGGAATTGGACCGTGCTGAGATTTGTCCTCGGTCTTTTTGTGCTTTTATGCGAAACGGTGCTAAAGAAGGGTAACGTTATTTGTGAGTGCATACTAGTGTAAATTTACAGGCGATGGGATTGGAACGTGCTGAGATTTGCCCACGGTCTTTTTGTGCTTATATCGAACAACGCTAAAAGAAGAGATGCGTTCTTAGTGTGTGCTTATAAAAAAACAGAAGTTAAGGTTCAAATCTTAACTTCTGTTTTCTTTTGATTTCATAAATACGTGTTGGATGATAAAGATAGCTGCGGTTACAAGCACTCCTACGATTACGGCGCTTTGTACGTTGTAAGGTGTTTGAGAGAGTGCACTTCCTAAATAATAAGTAACTTGGCTAAGTATCAATCCCCATACGATGGTAACAATATATTTCACGGACAACCCTTCTTTCATTTCCCATTATAGTACAAGCAAGATTCTTTTGACAATAGATGGGCCGAAAAACTTTCCAAAAGGGAGCGCGAATGGGGAAGATATGCTATAATAAGACGACTAATACGAGAGGAGGAACCCTATGCCATTTACAACTTTACAAGTATTCAGTAGCTATTCATTACTTAAGAGTACGATTCGTTTAAATGAGTATGTTGAGACTGGAAAATTATTAGGTTATAAACAATTGGCCTTAACGGATGATGGTGTATTGCACGGGGCAGTGGAGTTTTACGAGCGCTGTATTCAAAATGGAATTCAACCGATTCTAGGATGTACATTCGAGGTTGCATGGAAGAGTGATGCCTCTAGAAAAGAAATGCTTGTTGTCTATGCAAAAGGTGCTAAGGGGTATGAATCCCTCCTGAAACTTTCAACCCTTTATCAACAAGGGATTACTTGGACAAAGGAGATGACAAAGTGGATTGCCACTCATAGCGAGGATGTAAAAATCGTCCTTCCTCCAATGGACAGTGAGTGGGTTGCGGCGCATTCTAAGGGCAGACTTGAAGCGGTTCTAGGAGCTGTGAAGGAAGAGTATGCTGGCGTTGAGATTGCCGTAGGGATTACTCGTGAAATGGTCGATCGCTGTGAGTTCGACACGATGCGTGAAGGGATTGAAGCTGCTGGTGTCATTCCAGTTGCCTTTAGTGTCTCTCGTTATTTAAATACAACTGATTATTTCCCATGGAAAGTGTTACAAGCGATTCGACTAGGGGAAACTCTTTCGTTTACACAAGAAGATGCAACAGGGAGCGAATCGTTACCTGAAGCGACTTCGATGACGAAGGTGTTCCAAGCGGCAATAGGTGGAATCCTTCTTACGAACTTAGAACAGTTTACAAAAGATTTAGTGGTGGAAATTCCACTAAGAGATACGATGCTTCCACAATTCCCAGTGCCAGGTGGAAAAACAAGTGCACAGTTCCTTTATGAATTATGTGAAGCTGCGATGCTTGAGATGGGAGTAACGACGCCTATTTATGTGAATCGACTCAAAGAAGAATTAGCTGTTATTCATGAAATGGGATTTGATGATTACTTCCTTATCGTTTGGGATATTATGCGTCATGCACGCGAGAAAGGTATTCAAACGGGAGCTGGTCGTGGATCTGCGGCAGGATCTCTAGTTGCATACCTCTTGCATATTACAGGCGTTGATCCGATTCGTTATAACTTGCTATTTGAGCGTTTCTTAAACCGTGAACGTTATACGATGCCCGATATTGACTTGGACTTCCCAGATGATAAGCGTGAAGATATTTTAGCCTATATCGTTTCGAAATATGGCAATCAAAATGTTGCGCAAATTGTAACGTTTGGTACGCTTGGGGCGAAGCAAGTGATTCGTGATGTATGTAAAGTCTTTGGCGAAAACATCATTACGGTTCAGAAGTTCTCAAACAATATCGCTCAAGGGAAAGTAACGCTAGAGCAGACTTATAAAGAAAATAAGACGTTTAGAGAACATGTCGAAAGTAGCGAACGGAATCGCAAGCTCTATCAAGTGGCAAAAGCGCTTGAAGGTCTTCCACGTCATTCATCTGTCCATGCGGCCGGAGTCGTGTTATCTCAAGATGCGTTGACGAAGACTGTTCCGTTAATGAAACGAGACAAAGGGTATTCAGCGACAATTCAGGAAGCCGATTGGATGCTCACACAGTATGCGATGCAGGCTGTTGAAAAAGTCGGCCTTCTCAAAATGGACTTACTTGGGTTAAGCAACCTGACATTGCTTCATAAGGCGATTCAACAAACGCAAAAGATTACGAAGAAGGCAATTGATATTACGAAGATTCCTTTAGACGATCCGCGTACGTTTGAGCTCTTCCAAAAGGCACAAACAAACGGAATTTTCCAATTCGAGTCAGACGGGATTCGTCGTGTCTTGAAGGATATGCAACCAACAGCGTTCGAAGATTTAGTAGCAGTGCTTGCACTTTATCGTCCAGGTCCAATGGAGCAAATTCCACACTTCATTAATCGTAAAAAGGGAACGGAAATTGTTCAATATCCTCACACGTCGCTGAAAAAGATTCTTGAACCGACATACGGTATCTTGGTTTACCAAGAACAAGTTATGCAGGCGGCTAGTGAAATGGCTGGCTTTACTCTAGGAGAAGCCGATATTTTACGTCGTGCAATCGGGAAGAAGAATAGTGATGCGATTGCTGCACAAAAAGAAAAATTTGTGCAGGGGGCTCTTACTAAAGGATATAAACAAGAAGATGCCGAGACGGTATATGACTATATTGAAAAGTTTGCCAACTATGGATTTAACAAATCACACGCGGTGGCTTACGCGATGTTGTCTTATCAATTAGCATATTTAAAAGCAAATTATCCAACGGCATTCTTTACCGCATTGTTCCAAAATGCAAGTGCGAAATCAGCGAAGTTGCAAGACTATCTTGTTGAAGCACGCCAATTAGGAATTAAGATTTTGCCACCAAGTATCAATCGTAGTTATGCAGACTTTGTGGCAGACGATAGTGGAGTCATTGTTGGGCTTAATAATATTAAGGGGATTCGTCGTGACTTTGTGGAAAGTATCGTGAAGAACCGTTATGAGTATGGACCGTTCAAAGGTTTCCAAGACTTTGCTTACCGAATGGGCGCTCAATATACGAAAGAACCGCTATTACTAGCGTTAATTAATGCAGGGGCTTTTGATGAATTTGGTGAAACAAGGGCAACGCTGAAGGCAAATGTGGATGCTGTAGCTAAGAGTGTGAAGTTCCACGGCTTGAATTTATCACTAGAAGATGACTTAGAAGTGGCGTTCACTCATGTGGAAGAAGAACCACTCTTGCAACGAATTGAAGAAGAAATTGAAGTCCTTGGATTTTCAGTTTCTCCTCATCCTTCCTCAAAATATGATCCTCTTGTCAAGAGTAGATGGATTACTCCGATTCAAACCGTTTTTGAAGAAGGATATATACGATTTGTAGGGATGATTGTAGACATTCGTAAAATCTCGACTCGTAAAGGGGAACAGATGGCGTATGTCACACTTCAAGATGCTTCTGGAATGATGGATGTTGTCGTCTTTCCGTCAACGCTTGCTGAAGTCTATCAACACCTTCAACAAAACACGATGGTTCTAGCGGAAGGTCGTGTAAAGAGAGGGCAAAAAGGTCAATGGCAATTGCAATTAAACCGTATGTATCCGATGAGTTTTGCAGATAAATTGCTAGAAGATTCATCAAAAAGATTGCAAATTGCGATCCGTCCAGAAAAACACACACCTGAAGTGTACGCTGAAATTAAGCAACTCGTCACTAAATTTAAAGGAGTGACACCTGTTGAATTATTCCTCGTGAATAGTAAAACGCTTGTAAAAAATTCCTTTGCAAACGGTGTAAACCTTGAGTCGAAGCTAATCCCTGGTCTTATCGACATTTTAGATAAAGAATGTATAAAAATTGTAAAATGAAAAAGTATATGAAAATGAAAGACATTTGTCTAAAAAAGTGATAAAATAACTACAAATGGGCTTGTTCCAGTAAAAATAAATCTAAGAGGTGAATCTTTGTGAAACGCATTGCTGTTTTAACAAGTGGAGGAGATGCTCCAGGGATGAATGCCGCTGTACGTGCGATTGTACGTAAGGGTATTTATGAAGGTTTTGAAGTCTACGGAATTAACTATGGTTTTGCCGGTTTAGTAGCTGGTGATATTCGTAAATTAAATCCGTCAGACGTAAGTGATTTAATTGGTCGTGGGGGTACATTCTTGTATTCTGCACGTTATCCAGAATTCGCAAACCGCGAAGGACAAGAAAAAGGAATCGAACAATTAAAGAAATTCGGTATCGAAGGTCTTGTTGTTATCGGTGGTGACGGAAGCTATCAAGGTGCTGTTGCCTTAACAAAACTTGGTTTCCCAACAGTTGGGGTTCCCGGAACAATCGATAATGATATTCCAGGTACAGAATATACAATCGGATTTGATACTGCCATTAATACTGTATTAGAAGCGCTAGACCGTCTTCGCGATACTGCAACATCACATGTTCGTACGTTTATCGTAGAAGTTATGGGTCGTCGTGCTGGTGATATTGCACTTTGGACAGGTGTTGCCAGTGGTGCAGAACAAATTTTGATTCCAGAACAAGATTTCGATTTAGAAGTAGTTGCTCAAGAAATCAAACAAGGTCGTTTGAACGGTAAGAAACATACATTAATTCTTCTTGCAGAAGGTGTAATGTCTGGGGACGAACTTGCGAAGAAATTACGTGAATACGATAGTGATTTCCATACACGTGTTACAGTACTTGGACACGTTCAACGTGGTGGAGCTCCAAGTGCTCGTGACCGCGTTCTTGCAAGCCGTATGGGTGCTAAAGCAATCGATTTATTAAAAGAAGATATCGGGGGCGTATGTGTCGGCGTGAAAGCAGAAAAAATTATCTATAGCGATATCGTTGAAACATTGGCAAACGGCAAACATTTACCAAACTTAGAGTTGTATCAACTAAATAAAGAAATTTCATTCTAAAACAAACTAAAGGAGTCAACAGAAAATGAAAAGAACTAAAATCGTATGTACTATTGGACCTGCTAGTGAAGCACCAGAAAAGTTAGCAGCATTAGCAGAAGCAGGAATGAACGTTGCACGTTTAAACTTCTCACATGGTGACCATGCAGAACATTTAGAACGTATCAACACAATTAAAAAAATCCGTAAAGAAACAGGACGCGTTATCGCGATTCTTTTAGATACTAAAGGACCAGAAATTCGTACACATGATATGGAAAATGGTGCAATCGAATTAAACACTGGTGATGTGGTTCGTATTTCAATGACTGAAGTTTTAGGAACAAAAGAAAAATTCTCTATTACTTACCCAGAATTAATTAACGATGTTAAACCTGGATCGATCATCCTTGTAGATGATGGTTTAGTAGGATTAGCTGTTACTGAAGTAGACCACGCTAACGGCGAAATCGTCTGCGTAGTAAACAACAGCGGTGTTGTTAAAAATAAAAAAGGTATTAACGTTCCTGGCGTTAAAACTAAATTACCTGGTATCACTGAAAAAGACCGTGCTGATATTATCTTCGGTATTGAAAATGATATCGACTTCATCGCAGCAAGTTTCGTTCGTCGTGCTTCAGACGTTCAAGAAATTCGCGATTTATTAAAAGAACATAACGCAACACACATCCAAATCATTCCAAAAATCGAAAACCAAGAAGGTATCGACAACATTGACGAAATCTTAGCGGTATCAGATGGTTTAATGGTTGCTCGTGGAGACATGGGTGTTGAAATCGCAGCAGAAGAAGTTCCAATCGTTCAAAAAACTTTAATTAAGAAATGTAACACTTTAGGTAAACCAGTTATTACTGCTACTCAAATGTTAGATTCAATGCAACGTAACCCACGTCCAACACGTGCGGAAGTTGGTGACGTAGCGAACGCTATCTTCGATGGTACAGATGCAGTTATGTTATCTGGTGAATCTGCAGCAGGGGATTACCCAGTTGAAGCCGTTCGTACAATGGCTAATATCTGTGTTCGTACAGAACAAGAAATCCGTGTACGTGACAAATTCAAATTAAAAGCATTCGATGAAACTGATGTAGCTGAAGCAATCGGTCGTTCAGTAGCTCACACAGCTAAAAACTTAAAAGTGAAAACAATCGTTGCTGCAACTGAATCAGGACATACTCCAAAAATGATTTCTAAATTCCGTCCTGACGCAACAATCTTAGGTGTGACTTCTTCTGAACGTCAACAACGTGCCATGTCTCTAATCTGGGGTGTTAAACCAGTAATCGTTGAACGTGCACAGTCTACAGATGAAATGTTCGAAATCTGTATGCAAGCAGTACGTGACAACCTTACTACACAAGAAGGCGATTTAGTAATAATCACTGCTGGTGTACCTTTAGGAATTAAAGGAACAACAAACATGATGAAAGTTGCTCGCGTATAATTTATTTAAATCATAATAAAAAGCTTGAACAAACCGTAAAAAGTTGTTCAAGCTTTTTTGTGTTTTGAAGTCATTTCATAAAATAATGAGAAATCGTTAGAAATACAAGGAGTTAAATGACTGTAAGCCCTATTTTGTGGTAAAATAAAAGGACAAATGTAGAAGAAGGAGGTTTGTTATGACAAGTGAATTATCGACCGTTGTTCAAGCCATTATCACGGATGAAAATGAAAAGTACTTTTTCGTTCAAAAGAGTGGAGAAACATTCCGTCTAAAAAAAGACGACGCTACCGAATCACTAAAGATTGGTGATGTAGTAACGGGATTTTTATATGAGAATTCTTCCCGTAAAAAAGTCTTTACGCTCCACATTCCTGAAGTAACAAATGAAAGTTATGGATGGGCAAGCGTGACACAAGTCAGAAAAGACTTAGGCGTATTCGTGGATATTGGTTTAGAAGATAAAGATATGGTAGTTTCATTGGATGAACTTCCAAGTATGAAAGAGTTATGGCCTAAGAAAAATAATCGTTTATATGTGACGTTAATTAAAGACAAAAAAGACCGCACATGGGCAACGATGGGAGACGGGCAAGCATTAAACGAAAAAGTGATTCGTGGTCATAAAGGATTATTGAATAAAGATTTAACAGGAACGGTGACACAAGTAAAATTAGTGGGAACAACGATTTTCACACCAGAAGGGTATAAGTTATTCTTACATCCATCGGAGCGCTTATATGAACCAACTCTTGGAGAAGAGATTAGCGTTCGTGTCATTGGGGTACGCCCGGATGGAGTGCTAAATGTATCGATGCGACCACGTGCTTATGAAGCAATTGGGGACGATGCAGAAATGATTGTGGCGATGCTGAAGAATCGTCCAACGCATACACTTCCATATTGGGATAAAACAGATCCAAAAACGATTAAAGAGATTTTTGGAATTAGTAAAGGGCAATTCAAACGTGCCATTGGTAATTTATTAAAAGCAAAACGAATTACACAAGAAGAAGGATTTATCCATCTAATTGAAGAATAATGAGTGGAGGCGAGTCGCTTGTCATCTATTTCTATTGAAGGGATTCAAAAGAAATTACAAGAAGAAGGTTTTAAACTGACCCTGCAAAGACAGGCAACAGTTGAAATCCTTCTAGAACATCTGAATGAGCTCTTAACGGCTGAAGAGATTTACATGTACGTGAAGCAGAAGTATCCAGATATTGGACTAGCTACGGTGTATCGAACATTGGAAATTTTAACCGACTTAGGAATCATTTCTAGGAATCTGTTTGATGATGGCATTGGTCGTTATCATCTAAAACAAACCGTTAATCGTCATTTTGCACATCATCTGTTATGTGTGAAATGCGGACAGATTCAGGAAGTCGAGGAAGATTTGCTCGTTGATGTTGAACAAAAAGTATTAGAGCAATTCCAGTTTCAAGTGCTCGATCATCGTCTAACGTTCCACGGAATTTGCAAAAATTGCCAGCAAAAGGAAGGGTAGAAGATGAAAGAAATACACTATTTCTTAGATAGTATTGCCGTTCAAGGGCTATCCGATAATACCGTTGCAAGCTATAAGCGGGACTTGGAGAAGTTTTCCAAGTTTCTGGAAGAACAAAAGGTGACACGTTTGCAAGATGTGGACCATACAACGATGGTACTGTTTCTTCAGAAATTGAAAAAAGATGAATATGCAGTAAGTTCAACAAGCCGCATGATTAGCTGCTTGAAGAAGTTCTTCCAGTTTCTCGTACAAGAACGAATGGTGGAACGAGATCCAACGCAACAAATTCATCCGCCAAAACCGAAGAAGCAGTTGCCAAAAGCGCTCAGTATCGATGAGGTGAACAGGTTGCTGGAGGTACCAGATACCTCAACGGTTTTAGGTTTAAGAGATAAAGCAATGCTCGAGCTCTTATATGCAACAGGGATGCGTGTGAGCGAACTGATTAGTATTGAACTCAGTGATTTGCATTTGGAACTTGGATTCCTACAAACGATTGGGAAAGGGAATAAACAACGCATTATCCCAATAGGTCAAGAAGCTACCAACTGGATTCAAAACTATTTGGAGTATGCACGGCCTGCTTTAGAAGACGAGAAGAAGTTATCGAATGTCTTGTTCTTGAATCACAGAGGCGGTCCGTTTACGCGTCAAGGTTTCTGGAAGAATTTAAAGAAAATTGTTCAGACGGCCATGATTACAAAGGAAGTGAGCCCGCATACGTTAAGGCATTCCTTTGCAACCCATATATTAGAAGCGGGTGCCGACCTTCGAATCGTGCAGGAATTACTTGGGCATTCGGATATTAGTACGACACAAATTTATACACATATTACAAATGAACGAATGAAGGAAATTTACAAACAAGCACATCCTCGTTCGTAATAAAGAAAATGGAGATGGAAACTATGAAATTTAAAAGAATACATGTCATTGTAATGGACTCTGTAGGGATTGGAGAAGCACCAGACGCTGCAAAATTTGATGATGCAGGTTCACATACTTTAGGTCATATCTCAGAAACTGTGGGCTTAAATGTGCCAAATATGCAACGTTATGGTTTAGGAAATATCGCTCCTTTAAAAACAGTTCCACCAGTAGAACATCCAGAAGGAAGCTATACTAAACTGGAAGAAGTTTCTGTAGGTAAAGATACAATGACAGGTCACTGGGAATTAATGGGGTTAAATATTAAAACTCCTTTCCGAGTATTCCCTGATGGTTTCCCACAAGAATTATTAGACCGTATTTCTGAGTTCTCAGGAAGAGGAATCGTATGTAACTTACCATACAGTGGAACTGCTGTTATCGACGACTACGGTAAACACCAAATGGAAACAGGCGATTTAATCGTTTATACTTCTGCTGACCCTGTAATGCAAATTGCTGCTCACGAAGACGTTATTCCGCTAGAAGAGTTATACCGTATTTGCGAATACGCTCGTGAAATTACAAAAGATGATCCATATATGATTGGTCGTATCATCGCTCGTCCATATGTGGGCGAACCAGGCAACTTCCAAAGAACTTCAAACCGTCATGACTATGCGTTAAGTCCATTTGGCGAAACAACATTAGACTTCTTGAAGAAAGATGGATTTGATGTGATTGCAATTGGTAAGATTAACGATATCTTCAACGGACAAGGAATTACTGAATTCGTTCGTACAAAAGACAATATGGATGGCGTGGATAAATTAGTGGAAGTATTGAAGAAAGACTTCACTGGTATGAGTTTCTTAAACTTAGTAGACTTCGATGCGGTTTATGGACACCGTCGTAATACAAAAGGATACGGAGAAGCGCTTGAAGCATTTGATGCTCGTATTCCAGAAATCGTTGAAAACATGCAAGAAGATGATTTATTAATTATCACAGCTGACCACGGAAACGACCCAACATTCAAAGGGACAGACCACACTCGTGAGTACATTCCAGTGTTAGCCATCAGCAAATCATTGAAACACCCAACACACTTACCAGAAGGTCACTTCAGTGATATCGCAGAAACAATCAGCGAAAACTTTGGTGTAGCATCAACTGGAAACGGAACAAGCTTCTTAAAAGAATTAAACTAATATAGAAAGAGGGAACAACATGAGCAAATACGAACAATTAGTTGAAACAAAAACGTTTTTACAAGAAAAAGGTATTGGTCACATTGATTTCGGAATGATTTTAGGATCAGGTCTTGGTGAACTTGCTGGAGAAGTAAAGAACCCATTAATCTTTGACTACAAAGATATTCCAAACTTCCCAGTTTCTACAGTTGTCGGTCATGCTGGCCGTCTTGTATATGGTGAATTAGAAGGGAAACAAGTTCTAATCATGGACGGACGTTTCCACTACTATGAAGGTTACGATATGGAAACAGTAACGTTCCCGATTCGTTTAATGAAACTATTAGATGTTGAAACAATTATCGTTACAAACTCAGCTGGTGGTGCAAACCCAACATTTGAACCAGGGGACTTAATGATTATTACAGACCAAATTAACTACACTGGTACAAATCCACTCATCGGGCCAAACGATGACCGCTTTGGACCTCGTTTCCCTGATATGAGCCATGCGTACCACGAATATGGACAAGAAGTGGTTCGTAAAGCTGCTAAAGAATTAAACATCAATATTAAAGAAGGAGTATACATGGGATACTCTGGACCAACTTATGAAACACCAGCAGAAATCCGCTTCACGCAAACTGTAGGCGGGGATGCTGTAGGGATGTCAACAGTTCCTGAAGTGATTGTAGCAAACCACGCTGGTATCAAAGTAATTGGGATTTCATGTATCACAAACTTAGCTGCAGGAATGCAAGCAAACTTAAACCACGAAGAAGTGGTAGAAACAACACAACGCGTTAAAGAAGTGTTCAAATCATTGGTTCGTAAAGTACTTGTTTTATATTAAGAGACGAACCTCGAGGAGGAATGAATTTGTTAGTACCTTATTCAGCAACGAATAAAAAAATTGTGATGGGATTACTTTCTTACATCCCTGAATTCAAGGACTTTAAACGATTGCAAGAGGAAATTGAAGAAATCGCGACAAATCCATCGATTAAATGCTGGCTTTTTAAAGAAAGTGACAGCGAGAATTTTATTGGATTGATTGGTGGAGAAAGCACAACAGACACGATTGTCATTAAATACTTATCGGTGTCACCTTCGTTTCGTGGGGAAAATATTACATTCCAAATGTTAGAAGATTTAGCAAAGATGGAAGATAAAGTATTGAGTGGAACAATTGAGACGAGTGTGATTCTCGCAAAATGGAATAAACATCGTGTAAGTGAGGAACCATGGAAGATTTAACAATTAAAGTAGCTGAATACGAAGGACCGATGGACGTCCTCTTGCATCTGATTCGTGAGATGAAAATCGATATTTACGATATTCCGATGAATGAATTAACCAAGCAATATTTGAACTTCATTCATTCCATGAAAACTTTGGAGTTGGAAGTGGCAGCCGAGTATTTAGTAATGGCATCGACATTATTAGAAATCAAAGCAAGAATGCTTCTTCCGAAACCAAAATTGGAAGAGTTGGATGAAGACGGGGAGCCAATCGTAGAAGATCCTCGTGATCAGCTCGTTCAACAGTTATTGGAATATCAACAAATTAAAGAAAATGCCAAAAAGCTTGAGGAACTCTCTTTCCTAAGGGGATTACACTTTGGGAAAGAAGCGAGTGACTTGTCTTCGATGCAGGAAATTATTCCTTTAAAAGAAGGAGAAGTGACGACTCAAGATTTATGGAATGCGTTAAAGAAATTAGCGCGTAAGAATATTGCAAAGATGCCACTGAAGGCTAATATTCAACATGAAACGCATACGGTTGAAGAATTAATGGATTCGATTATTTCAAAAATTGAGCACACAGATAAGAAACAAGTTCCGTTTGAGGAATGTTTCCCAGCGTTCAACAGGCATGCGATTACAACGACATTTTTAGCGATGTTACAGCTCGTTCGGGAACATCGTGTCCGTTTTATTCAAAGTTCTCCATATGAGGATATTTTGATTGAGAAAAGACAAGAAAAGGAGAAAGAGAGTGACTAATTACATTTCAGTATTAGAAGGCTTACTATTTGTTGCTGGAGATGATGGGATTACATTAGAAGAAGCAAGCTATATTTTAGAACTCGAAAGAAGTGCAGTTCGTCAGTTACTAGATGAATTAAAGAAACGCTTAGAGGACGAAAATAGTGGCTTAGAGCTTCTTTTGACGGCTTCTCATTATAAGCTTGTGACAAAGGCTAGTTTAAAATCCTATATCGAAAAATATGCGGTTTCTCCATATTCTTCTCAATTGTCTCAAGCTTCTCTAGAAACATTAGCGATTATCGCGTATAAGCAACCAGTCACACGTGTGGATATTGAGTCGATTCGTGGGGTTCAAAGCAGTGGTTCGATTCAAAAACTATTGCTAAGAGATTTAATTGAAGAGGCTGGAAGACTAGAGACTCCAGGTCGTCCAAAACTCTATAAGACAACCGCTTATTTTATGGATTACTTTGGATTAGAATCGCTGGATGCATTGCCAGATGCTTCAGATTTATTCGATTTAGATTCTGAAGAGGCCAATCAATTATTTAGAGATAATCATGATTTATTTGAAGAGTTGGAAATCCGCTCTAAAGAACATCATGAAGTAGAAGAAGAGAAAGAGTAGGTTTTTTTGTGGAAAGATTACAAAAAGTAATGGCACACGCTGGTGTGGCATCCCGCAGAAAATGTGAGGCTTTTATTCAAGAAGGCCGCGTTAAGGTCAATGGTGAAGTCGTGAGAGAACTCGGCTTTAAAGTAGGTGCCAATGATAAAATTGAGGTAGACGGTATTCCGATTTACAAAGAAGAACCTGTGTACTTCATGTTTTATAAACCAAAAGGCGTGCTTTCAAGTGCCAGTGACGATAAAGGAAGAACCGTTGTGACGGATTATTTTAAAGATGTGGAACAACGCGTGTATCCAGTGGGACGTTTGGACTACGATACTACAGGACTTCTTTTATTAACGAATGACGGTGAATTTTCAAACTTAATGACGCATCCAAAGCATCACGTAGAAAAGAAATATATCGCCAAAGTTAAAGGAATTCCAACGCCAAGACAAATGCGTCAATTGGAACGTGGAATTGTCTTAGATGGCAAGAAAACGTCAAATGCAAGAGCTCAAATTTTATCAGTGGATACAGATAAAGGAACAGGGATTGTCGCTTTAACGATTCACGAAGGATGGAACCATCAAGTGAAGCGTATGTTTGAAGCCATTGAGTTACCTGTTATGAAATTAAAACGTGAAGAGTTTGGATTTTTAACGTTGGAAAACTTACGCCCTGGTGACTATCGTGAATTACGCTCATTCGAAGTACAGAAATTGAGAAAACTCGCTTTAGACGAAAAATAGATTTCTATTAGGGAGTCATACAAAAGAAAAACGGACTCATACTGTTGTGAGTCCGTTTTGTTTATTTAGTCTTCAGTAAACGGGCTATTTTTTCGTTTAATGGCACCAGTTGGACAAGCTGTATAAGCATCTTTGAACTTTTCTAGCGTATCTTCTGGTAGTGGAACTGTTCCGGTATTGTTGTCTTGTTTTACAAAGGCAATCCCTTCAGCGTCGTACTCGAAGATTTCAGGAGCACGTAGTTGACAGATGCCACATGCGATGCAAGACTCGCAATCAACTTTTGTATAAATTTTTGAAAGAGAGGATTTTTTATCCATGAGTCAGTACTCCTTTTATCAAATTTGGATATTACATGCGATCAAGTCGTATGGTGTGGTTCCGTTAAATCGATTATATCGTATTTTAACGGGAAATCGTACCATGTCGACTTTAATTGGCGTGACAGAAGATAAAACTGAAGTATTTTTTGCTAGTTTACCTCATTTAAAAGAAGAGTACTTTCATCAGTTAGTAGATGGATTCTTCCGTGAAGGAATGGTTAGCGAAAATGAATCAGGATTAGTACTCCTTAAAGAGATTCCAGAATTTTCGCTTGTTACAAACGGAAGTCATCCTGTCAATTACTTGATGCATCCATATTCGTTTGTGCAATTACGGGATGTGACAAGACTTTGGATTGAATGGATTAGTTATCACCGCTACGAAGAAACAAGCTATCGTCCTTTGATTCAAAATGTATGGTTACAGCAATTATTTAAGCGTTGGTATAAAGAAGAAAAAGAAAACATTACACCCGTTTGGTTTAGTAGTGTTGTGGAAGAGTTCAAGTCTTGGGCGGATAAACAAGATGAACCTGTGAAAGGGCATTGGATAGGGCTTTTTAATGGAGCTAAGTCGACAGCAGCTCTAGAAGATGAGCTCGTTTCGTTATGGGAATTTACCACGGTTGAAGACTCTGAACCTCTTCAAAGATTAGTCTTTATGAAATGGGTGAGTGATGTCTTTGAGGAGCCTGAAAATTCTCCAATCACTTATGGATGGTTTTCTAAAATGTTTGAATGGATTTCTCATGAAACGAGTTCCGTTCAAGAAACAGTTCGTCTATTTGAAAAAGGATTAAAACGAACGGAGATTGCACGTCTACGTAAACTCAAAGAGAGTACGATAAACGATCATCTCTTAAAGCATTTGTTACTTACAAAAGATACCTTTTATAAACGTGTAGAAGAAACGAAGGCAGCCGTAGCGTACAAAGAACTTTTCGAAAATGAGCAGTATCCAAAATATAAAGAGGCTAAAGACCAGTTTGAAGAAGAAGGAAAAAAACTGGATTTCTTCTTATTCAGATACTATCAAATCAAGGCCTTAAAGGAGCGTGAATGACATGGATCCAATATTGAATCGATTCGGATATGATGAGTTCCGAGAAGGACAACAGGAAGTCATCACGGCTCTTGAGGAAGGACATGATGCGATTGCGATTTTACCAACAGGAAATGGAAAATCATTTATTTATCAATATATTGGCATCAAAGAAAACTGTAGAGTCGTTATTGTGTCTCCTCTGATTGCGTTAATGGTCGATCAAGTTGCTAGTTTAAAACAGTTAGGAATCCATAGAGCGGTGGCTATCACGTCTCTTATGTCAGAGTCTGAGAAAAATTATATTTTAAGTACGTTAAATGAGTATCAATTTATTTTTGTTTCTCCAGAGATGCTACAAGCGCCAAGATTCTTTAAGCAATTATCAAAACTGGAAATAGGATTACTCGTTGTCGATGAGGCGCATTGTATTTCGCAATGGGGCTATGACTTTAGAAGTGATTACCTATTTATTGGTAAGATGAGAAAGAGTTTAGGAAGTCCTAGAACGTTAGCGTTAACGGCAACAGCTACGACTCAAGTCATTCATGATATTTATACTTTTTTAGGACTAAATAAAGAGGATACGACTTATTTCCAAGGGCATGCCTTCTTGAAGAATCGTGAAATTGATGTTATTTCAGTTGAAGGACTTCGCAGCAAGATGCTTAGTGAATTGTTGAAGCGTGTGGAATATCCTTGTATCGTGTATGCCTCAACAATTAA
>JAGZLX010000025.1 GCA_018364485.1 Granulicatella adiacens | reverse complement strand
TCTTCATGGAAGAAAGTCAATGGTAAATGGTATTAATTCGATAACAATAATGTTGCAGTAACTGGATTAAAAGAAATTGATGGAAAAACATATTTCTTCGATGAATCTGGTGTGATGCAAACTGGATGGAAAGAAGTCGATGGAGTCCGTCGCTACTTTGCAAGTTCAGGAGCAATGGCAACTGGTTGGTTGAAAGAGGGAGATTCTTGGTATCTCTTAAGTAAAGAGGGCAAGAAACTAACCGGAGATCAAGAAGTAGATGGCGAAAAATACTACTTGAATGAAGAAGGAATCATGCAAACTGGTTGGAAATGGATTGACGGAAAATATCGTTATTACGCTAAGAGCGGAGCCTTGAAGAAAGGTTGGCTGAAAGATGGAAATAAATGGTATTACTTAAATCCTGAAAACGGAGAAATGATCACTGGGGAGAAAGAAATCGATAAAGTGAACTACTACTTTGTTGATTCTGGTGCTATGGCTGTAGGCTGGAAATGGCATGATGGAGCGTATTATTACTATCAATCAAGCGGTGCAATGCTAAAAGGCTGGTATAAAGAATCTGGTAAGTGGTATTACTTAAATTCAGAAACAGGGAAAATGGTTATCGGACAACAAGAAGTTTCTGGTAAATATTATTACTTTAACGACTCAGGAGCAATGCAAACTGGCTGGAAATGGCATGATGGTGCTTATCACTATTATCAAGCGAGCGGTGCTATGCTAAAAGGCTGGTATAATGAAGCTGGTAAATGGTACTTCTTACATCCAACAACTGGATCAATGCTCACAGGAATCCAGGAAATTTCTGGAGATTATTATTACTTCAATAATTATGGAGCAATGCAAGTCGGCTGGGTTAAAGATAACGGCGAATGGTATTACTTCAAAGCAAGTGGTGCAATGCTTCGCAATGGAACAACTCCTGATGGCTATAAAGTCGATGAGGAAGGTAGATGGTTACCTAATGGTGTAACGACAACAACTACAACCACAACGACAACTACTTCTACAACAGAAACAACTACAGCTGTTGAGGAAACAACCAAAGAGCAGACAACACAGGAAACAACCGTTGAATCAACAACGGCTGAGCCTACAACAGAACAAAAGACGATTCCAATCAATTCAGATAAGACATCTGAGATTACAGATGCAAATGATATTGGATAAAAAAACGACGCTCCTTTTCTTTGGAAAGGGAGCGTTTTATAGTTTACATTTCTACTCGTATAACTTACACTAGAAAAGTAGTATTTTATCAATTGCAGGCGATTTGCTTGCATATTTTATTCAAGGAGGACAACTCATGTGCGAACAACATGTACTCATTACACTGTTCGGAGCAACAGGTGATTTAGCTCATCGTAAGCTATATCCAGCGTTATTCCGTCTATTCCAAAAAGGATTTATCAAAAATCATTTCGCAGTGATTGGGACAGCACGTAGAGAGTGGACTGACGAGTATTTCAGAGATGTTGTAAAACAATCTGTTCAGTCATTAGTGAAGTCAGAAGAAGAATTAAATCAATTCCTTTCTCATTTCTACTATCAACCTCATAACGTAACTGACACACATCATTATGTTGTATTAAAAGAACTTTCAGAAGAATTAGATGCCAAGTATCAAATCGAAGGCAATCGTGTCTTCTACTTAGCGATGGCACCAACTTTCTTTGGAACGATTACAGAGCATTTAAAAGCAGAGGGGCTCATCACAGAGAATGGCTATAACCGACTTATCATCGAGAAACCATTCGGGAAAGATTACGCTTCTGCAGAAGAATTAAACAATCAACTTCGTCAATCATTCGAGGAAAAACAAATCTATCGTATCGACCACTACTTAGGGAAAGAAATGATTCAAAACATTTCTGCGGTCCGTTTTGCGAACCGAGTATTCGAAGCATTATGGAACAAAGAGAATATCGACCATATTCAAATCTCACTGTTAGAGCAAGTGAGCGTGGAAGAACGTGGGGGCTACTACGATACAAGTGGTGCTTTACGTGATATGGTGCAAAATCATATTCTACAAATTCTAGCCCTAGTGGCGATGGAACCACCAGTTTCATTTGGAGATGTTCGTAAAAACAAGATCAAAGTGTTAGAACAACTTCGTCCGTATACAACTGCCGAAGAAGTGAACAAAAACTTTGTACGTGGGCAATATGGACCCTCTGTAGACGGATTAAAACCTGGTTACCGCGAAGATGCCAATGTCGCAGATGATTCAAACATGGAAACATTTGTGGCTGGTAAAGTCTTTATCGATAACGAACGTTGGGAAGGCGTACCATTCTATGTTCGTACAGGTAAGAGCTTGAAGTCTAAAGAAACGATTATTGATGTTGTCTTTAAAGAAGCAAGTTCACCATTATTCTGCGGAATCGATGGTTGCCCATCAAACCGTATTTCAATTCACATTACACCACGTGAAGGATTCTGCTTCGTGATTAATTCGAAAGCCGTTGGAAATACCATCGCGCTTCAAACAAGTCACTTGGAGAAAATCTTCGACGAGAACTTCGCGATGAGCAGTCCAGAAGCATATGAGCGCTTAATTCTCGACTGTATCGAAGGTGACATGACGAACTTCACGCATTGGGAAGAAGTAGCCGCTTCTTGGAAATACGTTGATAGTATTCGCCAAACATGGGATAGTGAAAAGGCAACAGAGTTTCCAAACTATGCTGCAGGAAGCAAAGGACCACAAGCAGGTTACGATTTAATCGAACGTGATGGACGCAAGTGGGTTGACCGCGACTAATGACATACAGCTAAGACTAGGTGAAAACCTAGTCTTTTTTGTGTTCTAAGAAAAGTGAAGAAAGCACAATTTTCCCTTTATAAAAAGCGAAGAAAAGATTCCAAAGGGATTCCTAAAAAGCCGAGGATTTCTTATAGTAGCAGTAACGTGAACAACATCGAAAGAGAATTATGCGGAGTAGGGACAAGTCCCGTACTCCGCGTTTGAATCTTCGAAGGTGAGAGACCTTAGGCTCGAACCGGTGTAACGTTACCGCTACTATAACAAGAAATCCGCAAGGATTTTTAGGAATATTTTAGAATGCATTCTCATCACGCAACTCCGTTCTGTTGAAAAAGTCGCTCTTTTTCTGTAAACTGTTCTCTATATAGGAGGCGCGCATGACGATTAGAGAGTTTATTCAATTGAGTATTTTAAAACCTAATAAAATTTGGACGATTTTACAAAATCCACTAAAGAAAATCAAAGGAATCTTTTTCCTACTCGTATTACTTGTCTCGATTCCTGGCTTTATTCGTGCTGGAAAAGATATCGCAAGTATGAATACGAATTTAGGAATCGTTGCGAAACAAATTCCAGAACTTTCGATTCAAGATGGTAAGTTATCGGCGGGTGACAATACAGGATTTGTTTACCGTTCGGATGTGTTTAATGTTGTATTTGACCCAAGTGGAAAGTCAACAGATAATGACGTAACTTCTGAGTCAGGCCAAGGGATTCCATCTATCGGAATTTTACAAGACCATATTGTCATCGACACAATTTTGAATACTGCTAAGTTTTCATATGAAGGCTTAAACGGCTTTAATAAATCAAATGTAGAGCAGTTTATTCAAGAGTTCCAATCAAAATTGTGGATGGTATTTATCGGTGTGATGTTATTCGGCTTTGTTTATAATACGATTGTCGTTTATATTTTAATGATTATCATCAGCTTCGTCGTACGATTGTTAACGGCGTTGTTTATGAGATCCTACATTCAAATGCATCCAACCGTATCGAAACAATTAACGATTGCTGCAATGTTCTTGCCGGCAACCATCTATATGGTGATTGGCGTGTTAGGAATCGGCGGAGGAGTGGGGATGTTTATGTATCTACTAGTGACATCAACCTTTAACTGGCTCCTTGGAATGCGAGAATTCATCGCTCAGCAAAATAAAAACAAATAAAAAAATAACTCTTAGAAACCACGAACAAGTTGTTTCTAAGAGTTTTTCTTTAGCCAAAATCCACAATAAATAGTAGAGACTAAATTTCTAAACTGAGATTACGAAGAAATATACGGATTCTATAGTAATAGTGACGGGAAGTTGCATTAAAACGAATTAGGGGACGTAGGAATCTAATTCCGTACGTCCCCTTTGAGGATTTAAAGGCGAGAGACCCTAGGCTCGAGCCGGTGCCTCGTCACTATTACTATGAAGATATCCGTAAGGATTCTTCGTAATCGTCTCAATTAAAAATATTCTGTACTATTTATTTTTTGTACGATTTTGTCTGCGTTGTTTTTGACGAATCTCTTGGCCAAGTTTTTTCTTGTAGCCAGGTTTTACTTTTTTCTTCGCCTTCTTAATCATGCCTTTTAGGCGTGGATCCAAGTCTTTCGATTGCGTATTCTTACGTTTCTCACGACGAGAGCGGTCATAACTTTCTACCAGCTCGCCATTTTTCAATTCCACCGTTTCAAATGAGATGCCTTTTCCTTCTAATGTTTGGATGGCTTGCTCTTGATCTGGTGTGTAGAAGGTGATTGCTGTTCCTTCAAGACCATTACGTCCAGTACGACCAACACGGTGAATGAAGAATTCTAATTCGCCAGGAATTTCTAAGTTGATGACATGAGAAACTCCTTCGATATCAATTCCACGTGCAGCAAGGTCTGTTGCGACAACGAATTGATAATCCATTTGTTGAATTTGTTTCATCACACGGCGACGTTCTCTTGAAGGAATATCACCGTGAATCGTTGCCACTTTGAAGTTATGGCTGCGAAGGTCTTTTGTCACTTCGTCTGCTTTTTGCTTCGTGTTTACGAAAATAAGCACGAGGTAAGGGTGTCCCATCACAAGTAATTGACGAAGAACGTCCATTGGATTTTGAGCCTTTGTCACAAGCAATTGGTTTTTAATCGTTGGTGAAACGAGTTGTGTATTCTCGATTTGAATCACCTTTGGATTGCCCAAGTATTTTTTCAAGAATGGTTTGATTTTATCTGGAATTGTAGCAGAGAAAACGGACATTTGTAAGTTTTCTGGCATACGAGACGCGATTTCATCGACAGTTTCTAAGAACCCTAAGTCAAAGGTCATATCGGCTTCGTCGACGACCATCATTTGAACGGTTTGAACGAAGAGGGCGTTCTCTTGCATTAGGTCGAAAATACGACCTGGTGTCCCAATCACGATATGTGGTTGCGTTTGTGTCAATTTTGCCACTTGGCGTTTTTTATCTGTACCACCGATACATTTTTCTAATAAGATTTCTGTATCACTAAATGAAATCAGTTGGGCTGCAACAGCGGTTAATTGTTCTGCAAGTTCACGACTTGGAACAGTAATCACTAGTTGCAATTCTTGACGGCTAGGATCAATTTTATTGATGAGTGGTAATAGGAAACTATGGCTCTTTCCGCTCCCAGTTTGCGATTGACCAATCACAGATTCTTCTTTTAATAAAAGAGGAATGATACGTTCTTGAATAGGGGTTGGTTGTGTAAATTTTAAGTCAGCCAAGGCTTTTTGCAAATAAGGCTGTAATGCGTAATCTGTAAATTTCATGTTTTCATCTCTTTTCTTTCTCTATGTAGCGGGATTATTATACCATAAATTAACGCGCTTGGGGGATTTGGGATGGTGGGCATAATTTTTGCGTATCTTGTTTAGTGGGTGGTATGATGAATGAAGAAAGAAACAGTTTTCATAACTGTATTTAATTTTAGGAGGAATTTAGTAATGACTTATGAATTACCAAAATTAGAATACGCGTTTGACGCATTAGAACCACATTTTGATGCTCGTACAATGGAAATTCACCATGACAAACATCACAATGCATATGTTACAAATTTAAACGCAGCGGTAGAAAAACACCCTGAATTATTCGAAAAAACAGTTGAAGAATTAATTAGCGATTTAAATGCTGTTCCTGAAGACATCCGTGTAGCAGTTCGCAACAATGGTGGCGGACATGCAAACCACAGTTTATTCTGGACTCAATTATCTCTTGATGGTGCAAAAGCTCCAGAAGGTGCTTTATTAGCAGCAATCAACGAAGCATTCGGAAGCTTCGACGAATTCAAAGCAGCATTCGCGCAAGCAGCAGCAACTCGCTTTGGTTCAGGTTGGGCTTGGTTAGTCCTTTCTAACGGAAAATTAGAAGTAGTTTCTACTCCAAACCAAGATAGCCCTCTATCAGAAGGTAAGACTCCATTATTAGGATTAGATGTATGGGAACATGCATACTACCTAAACTACCAAAACCGTCGTCCAGACTACATTTCAGCATTCTGGAATGTTGTAAACTGGGATGAAGTAGCTCGTCGTTTTGAAGCTGCTAAATAATCAGTAAATAACGAAGACCGATGTTTCCTAAGAAGCATCGGTCTTTTTGCGTTTATATAGAATCAAGATTACTAGTAGAAGGGAAGCAAGGCTCACTAGGCTTCCTTCCAGTAAGAATGGAGTCGTATAACGATATTCGATTCGGTGGGTCCCTTTGGAGATAGTAAAGCCAAGAAGGCTATCCAAAATCTTGTACGTTTCTACTTCTTGACCGTCTACCCATACTTTCCATCCAGTTGAATATGGAATCGTTGTGAGAACAGTCGAGTCTTCGAAGACCTCCATTGTTCCCGCAAAATGAGTAGCAGAGAAAGTTTCCAGTTTTAGTTCTTGTGCTTTTGTCTTCTCTAATCGCTCGTTTAAGAGAGTAGTGTTTAATGAATAAAGATTGAGTTTAGAAAACTCAAAGCCATCATCTTTAACGGTAATGCGAAGGGTTTGTGGTTGTCCTTTTTGGTTCTTGGCGACGCTAAGAAGTACGGGTTTTGATTGAACCGGATAAAAGGCATACGGTTCACCGTTTAGCGTCATTTTCAAATCTTCTTCTCCCATCGTTCCCGCCATTTCTAAGTAAATCGGATCATCGGTTTCAGGAGTGAATGTGAGTGTAATCGTTCCAACTTGAGTGTTGTCCTCGAATTGAACCCGTTGATATACGACAGGTGAACCACTGATATTTTCAAAAGTTGTCTCATAAGAAACTCTTGTGAAAATATTTTTGGGACTCGTTGTTCCACTAAGTGCATTCGCCAATTGGTTTTGCATCGTAATCGGATGGTTTGTTGGTACCTTCATCGATTTCAGGATAGCTTTCATCGGATAAGCAATCGAGAGCGCGTTTGGATTTGTGACAACGTGTCCTTCGTTAAAGGTTGCGATTATTGGTAAATCTTCCAAGTCTTTTCGTTTCCAGTGCTCGTTGTAAGTAGCGCCTGTAGTTTCAATAAACGTATTCTTAATCCCCAGTAATGCATCCGTCAGAAGGGTACCATTGCTGTAGTTTACATAGGCGGTTCCTTGGCGAACACCGATCGCATCAAAGAACTTTTCTGTTTCTTTTTCAAAGGTAGATGAAAAATGGGATACGCCATAAGTTGGAACTTGAAGGCTATCATTTTTCGAACGAAGCATCGTTTTCTCACTGCGATAAAATTCATTTTCTGCAGGGCGTAATACGGTAGACCAGTTTGCTAATGACGATTGATAAGCCGTGAATTCAGAATTCATGACATACCCAAGTCTGGATAAGGTGATGATGCTGTTTAAGAGCAGTTCGATCACTACAAATGAAATTAGGAATTTTTGATGCGTTCTTTTGCCGCGCCCGATTAAAATGAGACCATACAAGATTCCCATTGAAAGCCCGAAGCCAAGCGCGATTTGCCAGCCTTGTAGGTAGTCTTGAGGGAAGAGGATAAAACCAATGCTTGCCGCTAATACAAGGAAGAAATACACAAATGTCTCGCGAATGCCAACTGCTGTTTTCTTCAGAGTCCATTGATAACCTAGAAAGACCATCCAGAAGCTGAAGAGGAATGAGAAGCGATAGGAATACCAATTCGGCAGTTGACCCGCGTGCCACAGTTTATCAAACATCTCAATATTAAAGCTGATGAGGAGGACAATCGTAATGGATAGCGCGTAAAGGCGTTGGGATAGTGCAATCTTTTTCTCTTTGAAGTAACAAAGGAAACTAAAGAGGGCTAGACTGCCAACGAAAATATTTGGATATCCTTTTTGCATTTCATGGAAGTCAAAACTACCGATAAAGAGCTTGGAAGCTATGAGTAGTGGATTGTATTCAGACTTTAAACTCCAAGAAATGGAAGTCGCCGTTCCCTTACTACCAAGTAGGCTATAAAACGTTGGAAGAAGAATGACCATTATAAGACCAACAGCAAGGAGGCTATAAAAGATAAAGCGTCCAAACTGTTTTATAAAGTTCTTCCATGAGAAGGAATCATTTATCATTAAATAGGCATACGGGAAATAGAGACCTAAGAATAGGCAAATCATATACCCAGTATAGTAGTTACTCAAAATAGAGAGTGATAAAGGAAGTACATAATATAATGGATTTCGTTTTTGTAAGAGTGCATCCACGCCAAGGACGATGAGTGGAAGGCCAATGAGGGCATCTAACCACATCATATTAAATTGATTGGCTGAAAGATAACTCATAAATCCGTATGAGAGTGCAAAGAGAAGCGTCGTCCAATTTCTTTGTTTGAATTTCACATCCAGCAACACTGCAAAACTAACTGTACAAGAGACGAGTTTTAAGAAAATAAGGAGAGTCACTCCCATGGCGATTGAAGAACGAGGGATGAGCAAAAAGAGTAGATTAAACGGGCTTAGTAAATAGTACGCCCATAAACTCACCATTTCTCCGCCAATAGACTTCGAGAAACTATAGAAAAACTGTTCTGGATGATGCAAGAGAGTGTCTTGGTAGTAACTAAAGAAGTCGACATATTGCTGCCCAAGGTCGATTGTTAGCCATGTTCGATTTCCAAATGGCGTGATTGTAAAAAGTAGGAAAATCGCTAAAATCATCACAGTTGGAATCAAAATACTGAGCGTATAGTATCTCTTCTTGGTCATCGTCTTTTCCATGGTAGTCCTCCTTTCTAGTCGTTACTGTTAGCATAGCATGGAAACGCGGAGCCTGCACGAAAAATTAGTCTTGAACGCAAAAAAATCTTAACCACTTTCTAACCCCTTTTTTATACAGATTAGGGCGAGATTTATGGTATACTGTTATGAGTTACTAGATGTTATATGGAGTGTATTATGCTTACTAAAAGAAAATTAAAGAAGAAAAAGAAAAAATCACATATTCCATTTCGCTTGAATTTATTATTTTTAATTGTATTCTTTTCATTTATTGCCTTAATTAGCCGTTTGGCGTATATCCAATTAGTCAAAGGAGACGAGTTTGTTGCGCTCGTACAACGTACAGAGACAACCACTGCTAAAAAATCAGTTCCGCGTGGATCGATTTACGATAGCCAAGGACGTATTTTAGTGGGAAATAAACCAAAACTCGCTATTAACTATACAAGACCTGCAGATGTTAAAGCGTCAACGATGTTAGAAACCGCTAAGAAATTAACAACATTGATTTCTGTGGATGCTTCCGAGTTAAAAGAACGTGACTTGAAAGACTATTGGGTAGCGACAAACCCTGACAAAGTCGATAGCCTTCTAACAGCAGAAGAGAAGAAGAGAATCGCGAAAGAGAATCTCTCGACGAGTAAAACGTATGAAATGCAATTGGAACATATTCCTGCCGACGAATTAAATTATAGCGATGCCGAAAAACAAGTGATTGCTATTTTCACGAAAATGAATAGTGCGTATGCCTTATCAACAGTGACACTGAAAAATGAAGGCGTCACAGAACAAGAGGTCGCTAAAATCAGTGAACGCCTTGGAGAGCTTCGCGGGGTCGACGTTGATTCTGACTGGGATCGTGAATATCCAATGGGCGATATGTTGAAGACAATTCTTGGAACGGTATCGTCCGAAAAGACGGGGCTTCCTTCGGATAAAGTGAAGTCACTTCTAGCGCAAGGCTACTCACTCAATGACCGTGTTGGAACAAGCTATTTAGAAGAACAATATGAAACAGTGCTTAGTGGAACGAAGACAGTTGTAAAATCACAAACCAATACAAAAGGTGAAGTGGTGAATACGACTGAAACGTATCCAGGTAAAGGCGGGTCAAACCTTGTCTTAACGATTGATACTGAATTCCAAAAGAAAATTGAAGAGATTGCAAAGAAGTCTGTTGAAGAGATGACGGATCCTGCTGCGGACCGTGTGTATATCGTTGTAATGAATCCAAAAAATGGAGACATTCTTGGAATTACAGGGAAGAAAAAGAAATTTGATGAAAACTTTCATTCAACGGGTGTCGAAGACGATGCTCTTGGTGCCATCAATAACTCATTTGGAATGGGGTCTGTTGTAAAACCAGCAACCGTCCTATCAGGGTATATGGATGGAGCAATCACGCTTGAGGATAATACGATTGTCGATGAACCAATTGAATTCGAAGCGTCTAAACCAAAGAGTTCATGGTTTAACCGTAATGGTAAAATGGAATTAACAGACTTAGATGCCTTAGAACGTTCATCAAACGTTTATATGATTAAACTGGCGATGAAGATGGGTGGACAAACAACGTACGAAAAAGGCGGACGTTTAAATATTAATCTAAGCCTATTTGACAAACTCCGTGAGTATTACGCACAGTTCGGTCTTGGTGTTCGTACAGGGATTGACCTTCCAAATGAAGGCAAAGGGTATAACGGTGGAACAGCCAATGCTTTCTCTGCACTTGACTTTGCGTTCGGTCAGTTCGACTTATATACACCGCTTCAATTAGCGCAATATATGTCAACCATCGCTAACGGCGGTACACGTATTGCCCCACGTTTAGTGAAAGAAATTCATGAAACAAGTCCAAGTGGTGGCATTGGAAACCTTGAAGACGTTGTTCCAACGAAGATTATGAATTCGATTCAAGTAAGTAAAGAAATCTTGGATCATATTAAAGAAGGTCTTTACCGTGTAACGCATGGTGAAAACGGAACGTCTGCAACGACATTCAGAACGTATTCTCCACAAGTCGCTGGTAAAACAGGGACTGTCGAAGAGTTCTATTCAGGCCCAAATCCAGCATATACTAATGAAGCCGTTGAAAACTCAACCTTCATCTCGTATGCGCCATATGATAATCCGGAAATCGTAGTGGCTGTTGTTGCACCATACTTCAAAGATGGTTTACCAGATGACTATGCTGCCAAAGTTGCTAAGCAAGTTTATGATGCTTATTTTGGAAAATCAAGCAGTTCTTCACAAACGAATGAAGCAACTGTTAACTCACAAATTCGACAACAACAAAATAACCGACGTTAAAAATGAACTGGGTGGTCGTTTGTGCCACTCAGTTTTTTTGTCATTAAAGTTTAGTAAAATCAATTGTTGAAATGCTTAAAACCAATTATAATAAAGCAAAATGGAGGCGAAATTATGGACTTTACAGAAAAAACAATTCAACGAGATATTAAATATTCAGGACGCATTTTTACAGTGACACAAGATATCGTAGAACTACCCAACGGGAAAACTTCTACGAGGGATCTTGTATTCCATACAGGAGCAGTAGCAGTACTTGTCATTCGTGACGGGAAGATGTTACTCGTGCGTCAATATAGAAAGCCACTAGAAATGCATTTCTTAGAAATTCCAGCGGGTAAATTAGACTCGAAGGAAGAAGTGCCTCTAGAAGCCGCAAAACGTGAATTAGAAGAAGAAACAAATCTTGTCGCAAGTGAATGGGTGAAGATGATGGAGATGGTCTCAACGCCTGGATTCTGCGATGAGAAAATCACATTATTCCAAGCCAAAAATGTAAGTATTAAAGAAAATGCGAAACCAGCAGACGAAGATGAATTTGTAGAAATCTTATGGATGCCACTAGAAGAAGTGATGCAAAAAATCCAAGCAGGCGAGATTGCGGATGCGAAGACGATTATCGCAGCACAATATGCTTGGATGCATAAAGGAGAATAATCAATGCCAAATGAACCTTTATTAACGAGAAAATCGTATAAAGAGCAATTAGAAAAACAGAATCGAGAGTTAGAAGAACTAGAAACTAGACAAGAGCGAAGGGACAGTCGTTTGTCGTCTTTTGAAGGAGAAGAAGAGTTTCATTCTGAACGTGAGGGAGAAAGTGTACAAGTACACCGTACGCCAAAATCAGGATTAAAGAGATATAATCATTTCCTTAATGTGTGGCTTGTTTCAGTCGTAGTTCTTTTAATCATCGTACTTGCGATTCAAATGTTTTTCTAACATGGTGAAAAGTTATAAAAAATGATATAGTTATAGTTATAGTTAATATGTATATAAAGAGGATTAATAAATGAAGCTAAATAAAGGAATTAGAATAGCATTATGGCTTATTCCGTTTGTGTTATTTTATGCGTATATTTGGGAAAAAGGTTTTGAGTATCCTGTCGTAGATGACATCATGATTAATCAAACGATTTTGTCGCATGAAAATATGCTATTGCCATATGTTGGGATTGGGTTGTCAACTTTACTCGTTGCTTTACAAAAGATTTTTCAAGGCTGGAATATCTACTTTATTTTTCTAGTATTATCATATTGTGGAAGTATCAGTATTTTTAACGACTTCTTTTATAAGAAAAAATTATATGTTCTGATACCATTAACACTACTTATGCAATGTGTGCTCATTAAGTATTTTTCATTTTCTGTCATTTCATACTTAGTAGCTGCTGCAGGGATTTTACTTTTGTTTAACCAGTCTCTAGTAATGGGAATATTGACAGTAGCAATAGGGGTCTCAATAAGACCACAAATTGCATCTAGTTTAATCGTGTTAGTGTTACCATTCTTAATTTACGAGATTCTAAAGAACAAGAAATGGAAAGAAATGCTGATCCTTATAGGAATAGTATTATCAATTAATGTATCCAACAAAGTGTATTCGATGACTCAACCAGATGTACAAGAATACCTTAAGTGGAATGAATTAAGTACTAATTTAAGAGATTTCCCAGAAATTAACTATGAAAAGCATCGTGAAGAATTTGAAAAGCTTGGAATTAGTGAGAACGACTTGCAAACATCTACTTATTGGCTTTTTGCTGAGAAGAAGGCTTTAAATAATGAAATGCTGGAGAAAATCCAGTCAGTTCGTTCATTTACTGAAAAATATTCTTTTGATATTCCTCAGTTTATCAAGGATTATTTTAAAAATATTATTTTAGTAGTGTATCTCATCTTGTTTGCTGGATGGTTAATCATTTTCAAACCCAAAAATATCTGGGCTTGGTTATTACCAATAACTCCATTCATCTTAATAGGTGCACTATTTGTCCGACAAAGGGTAGTAGAGAGAGTGTACTTACCATTGATGGTCTCATTCTTAATGTTCTTTTTAATATATTCACCAGAATTTTATGAGAAGAGACAATGGTTCAAAAAGAAAGTCGTCTTTTTATGTGTCCAAGTAATTTTACTAATCGTAGGGTATAAATGGCTAGGATTTATGAAGCGAGAATGGTATTGGTTCCCTACTATTAATAATTCAATGAACGCGACATATCATCAAGTTGTTGAAAATCATCCAGATCAACTAATTATTTTTGGTGGGTATGGAACTCTTGTAAATTCGCAACCGTCGCTGTCAACGTTCAAAATTCGTACGAATCAAGTTGTTTCTAATACAACGACGCTAGGGAATTGGCAGACATTTTCACCACATTATGCGAACTTGCTAAAACGATATAAAATTGAAGATACAAATAATTTATTGTCTTCAGCAGTTAATAATGATGAGATTATTTTCTTCTGGTCTAAAGACTCTGGAAGCATAAATCGCATTATTACAATTTTTAAAGAACATTATCAAAAGACGGTATACTTTGAAGAAGTTGAAAAGGTTACTTCTGATATGAGTATCTATAAACTTAAAGCAGATTAAGGAGTGGAATATGAAAAAGCGAATTGGATATATTGATATGGCGAAAGGATTAGCCATTATTTTAGTAATTATCGGGCATATATCCTTTACACCAAGTATGGGGAAAACAATTCTTTATCTGTTTCATATTCCATTGTTTTTCTTCTTATCTGGTTTCACATTTTCGGTTGATAAGTATGCTAATTTTAGTAGCTTTTTCTGGAATAAATTTAAAGGGATTGTTGTTCCATTCTTTCTAATGAATGCATTTGTATTTCTAGTGCAAGTCTTTATTTTATATCCTGATCAAATCCTAAGTTTTAATCTGATTCAATTTGCAAAACAATTGCTTTTATCAGATAGATTGCATAATTATTTCCAATTATGGTTTTTAAATGTATTGTTTTTATCTGAAATTGTATGTTATTTTGTTTTAAAATATGCTCGGAATAGAAACTTGCAAATAGGTGTTGCGCTTACCTTAGTGTTCCTTGTATTTGTAGGACAAAAAGCTTATGAGTCTAACTGGTATTTAATTTGGAACTGGGATTTAGTTCCAGTAGCAACCATATTTATTTTGTTAGGAGTCCTTACAAGAAGACATTTATCTGAGATAGAAAAATACCTAACTCTTAAGTTTTTACCAATTGCTACGGTAATCAGTATTGCAGTAGGTTTACTAAACTATAAACTAAGTGGCTACAGAGTAGATTTATACTACCAACAAATTGGCAACCATTTGTTATTTTATATTTCTGCAATTGCAGGAATCTGGGCAACAATTACTTTGTTCAAAGTGATTCCAGAAGCAGAGTGGTTTAAATCAATTGGTAAAAAGACATTAATTTATTATGGTGTACATTCACCAATTGTTCTTGTGCTTGCTGAAAAATTAGTAGCTCAATTAGCAGCTAAATATACGGGCATATTTGTTAATGGATATGTTTCAGCGGCCCTCACAACAGTCTTAGCTGTTTTGGGATGTGAAATCATTGTACAAATTTTCAGAGGGACCAATTTTCCTTTTGGTTTAAAAATGATAGGAGAGAAGAATGAACAGAAATAATCCAATTTTATATATTGTTATTCCTTGTTATAACGAAGAAAAAGTATTACCTCATACGAATCCAATGTTTATTGAGAAGATTGAATCTTTAATCAATAGTGGACAAGTGCATCCAAACAGTAAAGTGATGTATGTCAATGATGGTAGTAAAGATAAAACATGGGAATTGATTCAACAATATGCAAAAGAAAATAGTCATGTTGTTGGGATTGCACAAAGCAGAAACCGTGGACACCAAAGTAGTGTCTTAGCAGGGATGGATGAAGCTGCGAAATTTGCGGATATCGTTATTACGATTGATGCGGATGGCCAGGATGATATCAACTGTATGGATAAAATGGTGGCTGAATATAAAGATGGTTCAGAGATTGTATACGGTGTTCGTGACAATCGTGATACTGACTCAGCGTTCAAGAGAATTACTGCAGAAGGTTTCTATAAAGTGATGCATCTTTTTGGAGCTGACGTTGTCTTTAATCATGCGGATTATCGCCTGGTCTCTAAACGTTTTATTAAAGAATTAGAAAAGTTCAAGGAAGTAAATTTATTCCTTCGTGGAATTATGCCTCTTGTTGGATTTAAATATTCATACGTCACTTACAAACGTCATGAACGTATTGCTGGAGAAAGTCACTATCCACTATCAAAAATGCTTGGATTAGCGATCGATGGAATTACAAGTTTATCCATTAAACCGATTCGAATCATTACTGCAATTGGTGTATTGACGTCGTTCTTCAGTTTTGCTCTTATCATTTGGGTACTTTGGGCTAAATTCTCAAATAACTCTGTTGCTGGTTGGGCAAGTACATATGCTATTGTAAGTTTACTTGGTGGGGTACAATTAATTAGTCTTGGTGTTATCGGTGAATATATCGGTAAGATTTATTTAGAAGCAAAAGAGCGTCCTCGATATATTATTGGGGAACGTACCTATGATGAAAATGAATAATTTTCCTTTTCATTTTCACGTCGTTATGATAGGATAAAGCATATATAGAAAACACATTGATGGAAAAGGGTTTTTAACAAAGCTTTTCAGGGAGGAAGATCCTGACTGCAAGTCTTCCAAGTCACGTTTCAAACTTTTCACTTCCGGAGTGACCATTGGGATTCACTGATGAATAATGGTTCGGGTCGCCCCCGTTAACAGCGTCCAAGTGTCTTGAGCAGGTCTCAAGGAACAAGGGTGGTACCGCGAAATTTCGTCCCTTATAGTTTTTTGGCTATAAGGGATTTTTATTTTTATAAGGAGGAATACAATGAATTTAGAAGAAATGAAAGTACAGTTTGATGCGATTCGTAAAGATGTGCTTGCTTCATTAGAAGAAGTGCAAACATTAAAAGAGCTCGATCAAATTCGTGTACAACAATTAGGGAAAAAAGGACCAATCACTGAAGTTCTAAAAAACATTAAAAACTTAGCCAACGAAGAGAAACCAAAAGTGGGGGCTCTTGCCAATGAATTGCGTTCTGTCTTAGAAGAAAAAATCGCTTCAGTTAAAGAAGTGCTTGAGGCAAAAGCGTTAGAAGAAGCGTTGCAATCTGAAACGATTGACGTCACAATGCCGGGACGTCCAATGGAACGCGGAACTGCGCACGTATTAGCGCACGTTCAAGACCAAGTAGAAGATTTCTTCATCGGCCTTGGATACCAAGTCGTAGAAGGACCAGAAGTGGAATCAGACCACTATAACTTCGAGATGATGAACTTGCCAAAAGATCACCCAGCGCGTGATATGCAAGATACATTCTACATCACTCCAGAGTACTTACTTCGTACACAAACTTCTCCAGTACAAGCTCGTACAATGGAAAAACATGACTTTACAAAAGGTCCATTGAAGATGTTAAGTCCAGGTCGTGTATTCCGTCGTGATAACGATGATGCGACTCACTCACATCAGTTCTATCAAATCGAAGGTCTTGTCATCGATAAACATATTACGATGTCAGACTTAAAAGGGACTCTTGCGGCATTTGCTAAAGAAATGTTCGGGGAAGACCGTGAAGTGCGTCTTCGTCCAAGTTACTTCCCATTCACTGAGCCATCTCTAGAAGTGGATATTAGCTGCTTCAAATGTGGTGGCGAAGGCTGTTCTGTATGTAAAGGAACAGGTTGGATTGAAGTATTAGGTAGTGGTATGGTGCATCCAAACGTCCTTGAAGCTGCTGGTGTGGATTCAAGTGTTTACGGAGGATTTGCCTTCGGGTTAGGTCAAGACCGTATCGCGATGTTGAAATATGGGATTGAAGATATTCGTTCATTATATACAAACGATGTGCGTTTCTTAAGCCAATTTACGAAAGAATCATAAGAGGAGGAAGAACATGAAATTATCATACGAATGGTTAAATGAATATATTGATTTATCACAAATCACTCCTCAAGAATTAGGAGAAAAAATGTCTCGTACAGGGATTGAAGTTGATAGCGTAACGGTTCCAGGCGAAGGCTTAAAAGGACTAGTGGTTGGGTTAGCAACAGAAGTCGTTGACCATCCAGACTCAGACCACTTACACGTTGTTACAGTAGAAGTAGGAGCTGACGAGCCGCTTCAAATTGTGTGTGGCGCTCCAAATATCGCAGCAGGCCAAAAGATTATCGTGGCGACTCACGGTGCACGCATTGCTGGCGGTCATAAAATTAAACGTGGAAAATTACGTGGCGTAGAATCCCAAGGGATGATTTGTTCCTTACAAGAAATTGGTGTGACAAGTAACTTAGTACCAAAAGAATACGAAGATGGGATTTACGTCTTCACAGATGACAGCATCGAAGTGGGAAGCGACGCAGTTCATGCATTAGCGCTTGATTCAGCGATTGTGGAACTCGACATCACTGCAAACCGTTCTGATGCGTTAAGCATGCGCGGTTCTGTTCATGAAATCGGTGCGATTTACAACTTGAAGAACAATTTAGAACCAGATGCATTTGAAAAAGGAACATCTTCTGAAATTCCAGGCGTTGTCAAAGTTTCTGTAGAAAACGAAGCAGATGCTCCTGCATACCACGCATTTTTAATTGAAGGCGTTAAAGTGGCTCCAAGTCCACAATGGATGCAAAACCGTTTAATCGCAGCCGGTGTGCGTCCGATCAATAATTTAGTGGACGTAACAAACTACATCTTAATGGAATACGGTCAACCGCTTCATGCATTTGACTACGATAAATTACCTGAAAAAGCCATCCATGTTCGTCGCGCAACTGAAGGCGAAACATTAGTGACTTTAGATGGGGAAGAACGTACATTAGAAAACGAAATCGTGATTACTTCAGGCGGCCAACCAGTCGCATTAGCTGGGGTAATGGGTGGATTAGACACTGAAATCTCTGATGAGACAACAACAGTATTATTAGAAGCGGCACTGTTCGATCCTAAAGCGGTTCGCTTAGCTTCACAAAAACATAACTTACGTAGCGAATCAAGTGCTCGTTTTGAAAAGGGCATTAATAAAGCAACGATCGTTCAAGCTGGAAAACGCGCTGCAGCATTGATTGCCGAGCTTGGTGGCGGAACAGTGAAAGAAGAATTTGCTTCTGTACAAAGCTACGACTTAGAATTACCAGTTGTAAGCATCACTCTAGAACGCTTAAACCACGTTTTAGGAACAAGCTTAACTCTAGATGAAGTGAAACAAGTCTTTGCACAATTAGAATATCCAACAACTGTAGAAGGAACTCGTTTCGACGTGACAATCCCTGCATGGAGATTTGATATTTCTATCGAAGCAGACTTAGTGGAAGAAGTAGGACGTATTTACGGATACGATAAAATTCCTGCGACATTACCAACAACTGAAAGTACAGTGGGTGGATTAACAGATAAACAACGCTTCATCCGTTACACCCGTCAATTCATGCAAGGAGCTGGACTTTCACAAGCGTACACTTATGCTTTAACAACTCCAGAGAAATCAAAATGGTTTACGAAGAAAGATGCAACAAGCGTGCGTTTAAGCTGGCCAATGAGTGAAGAACGTAGCGAATTACGTCAATCACTATTACCAAGTTTATTAGAAGCCGTTCAATACAATGTGGCTCGTTCACAAAACAACGTGAAATTATTCGAAGCAGGCCGTGTGTTCAAGTTAGGAACTGCTGGCAATGAAGATTTCATCGAGAACGAAGTCATTGCGGGTATTTTAACAGGAGACGTGACAAGTACGAACTGGAACCATAAAGCAGAGAAAGTGGATTTCTATGTGGTAAAAGGAATTCTAGAAGAGTACTTCGCACAACTAGATTGCCTAGACCGTGTACGCTTCGAGCCTTTAACAGACATCGAAGAATTACACCCAGGACAATCAGCACGCATTCTTTTAAACGGCGAAATCATTGGTTTAATTGGTAAAGTTCATCCAACGGTTCAAAAAGCATTAGACTTACAAGACACATTCGTCTTCGAGTTAGATGTGGAACCATTACTTGAAGCGAACTTACAAGAAGCAGTGATTCAATCTGTTGCGAAATATCCAAGCATGACGCGCGATATCGCGATCTTAGCACCAACTTCATTAACACATGCCGAGTTAGTGGATGTCATCCGTGCAAATGCTGGTGAGTTCTTATCAAAAGTAACGTTATTCGACGTTTATAAAGGGGAACACGTGCCAGAAGGATTCCAATCATTAGCGTATTCACTATTGTTTGTGAACCGCAATGCGACGTTGGAGGAAGACGTTATTAAGTCCGCCATGACTCGCGTAGAAGAAGCATTAGTTGCTTTAGAAAACGTATCTATTCGATAATGTTAATCAAGGATTACTTTAAAGAATCAGTTTTATATTGAAAGAGTAATAGCGGGGTACCGGCTCGAGCCGATGTCTCTCGCCTTTGAATCCTCAAAGAGGGAGTAGGGAATAAATTCCTTACTCCCTCTTATTCGTTTCAATACTATTCCCGCTATTCTTTCAATAAACTGATTCTTTTTTGTAATCCTTGAACTTTGATTAGTTAGCTTGTTAAAAGCACTAATGTTGTTCTACACTCGCTAAATGGAAAGCATCGAGCCTCAAAGATTCTCTAGAAAATAAATTTTCAAGAGAATCTAATTCGCATCGGTTACTAGTCGCTATTGTTGTTATTATAGAAACCGAGGTAATCTTTGTTTTTATACATAAGATAGATAATCTTCGTACTTTCTTTTTTTGAAAAGAGTTTATAAAGTGCTAATACTTCTTCTACGCTCGTTTATAAGAGAAGAGAAGAGGATGCCGTTACCAAATATGGTAATTACCATATTTGGTAATGTCGGATTGAAAAGTGATTGAAACACGAATTAAATAGAGAGTATATAAAATTTTGTTTGGAAACTTTGAAAATTGTATTGAAAATTATTCGGTTTAGGAATATAATATAAGTCTAAAAACGAACAAGGAGATGTGTTATGAAAAAGAACGTTCGATATACGTTGCTCTTTCCAGGGATTGTTCTATTGTGCTTTTTCTTAGTCCTTCCGTTGCTAAGTAGCTTGATTCCAACGGTTTTCCCAGAAAGTAGTTTTTCTTTGCAACTGTATATTGATTTTTTCAAAGATTCCTATTTTATGGCGGTGTTAGGACGTACGCTTAGTATTTCCTTGATCGTTACTATTTTTTGTGCTGTTTTGGGCTTGCCTGCAGCATATGTTATTTCTGGAGTATCGAAGAAATGGAGAGGGATTCTAATTGCATTAACGCTATTCCCACTTTTAACAAACTCTGTTATTCGAAGCTTTGCATGGATTACGATTCTTGGTAAAAACGGAGTAATTAATAATCTACTCATGATGTTTGGTGTGATTACTGAGCCAATGTCACTCTTATATACAGACTTCTCGATTATTATCGGTTCGGTTTATTTATTCTTACCAACGATGATTATGACGCTTGTAGGTGTTCTGGAAAATATTGATGATGACCTACTTGAAGCGGCGGCAACGCTTGGGCTAAGTCCTTTAAAAGGCTTCTTCAAGATTATCTTGCCATTGTCGCTACCAGGGATGATTGTCGGAAGTATTCTCGTGTTTACAGGGACACTTACCGCATATACAACTCCACAATTATTAGGTGGAAATAAAAAGATGATGTTAGCGACATTGCTTTACCAACGTGCGACAACGCTTGGTGATTGGACAAGTGCGAGTGTGATTGCGTTTGTCATGATTGTGATTACATTTGCCGTGATGAAGGCATTGAATCTCTTAGCGAAATCGATGGATAAGCGAGGTGGAGACATTGCGTAAAAATAAATTACTAACCATGATTGCGACTGTTGTCTTCTTATTCCTATTCTTGCCACTCGTGATTATCGTAATTACTTCCTTTGGGACAGAAGCGATTATTACCTTCCCAATTAAAGGATTTACCATCGACTGGTATATTATGGCGCTTACGTCAAAAGCATTCATGTCGAGCTTGCAACTGAGCTTACTTGTAGGCGTTGTGGCCACACTCCTTGCATTAGTCATTGGGGTGCCAGCAGCGTATGTATTATCCAGAGACCAATTTAAAGGGAAGAAGTTAATGAAGGATTTCTTCTTATCGCCAACAATGATTCCGGGGATTGTCGTAGGGTATTCGCTCTATCAAATGATTGTTGTGAGTTTTAAATTCCCAATTCTACCGGGATTACTTATTGGGCACTTCCTCATTAGTATCCCATATGTGATCCGTGTGGTTGGCTCTAGTATGGAACAAGTTGATGTTTCGATGGAAGAGGCTGCTTGGACGCTTGGATGCACGAAGAAGAGAGCCTTTGCGACGGTGCTCTTACCAAATATCACATCAGGAATTTTCGCGGCGTTCATGCTAGCGTTCGTGAACTCATTCAATAACGTTCCTGTTTCGATGTTCTTATCGGGTCCAGGAGTGACCATGCTTCCAACGACTTTATTAAGTTACATGGAATTCAACTACGATCCATCTGTTTCGGCATTATCTGTGATTTTAATGTTTGTAACGATGGGGATTATGATTGCGATTGAAAAAACGTTGGGCTTAGCTTCCATTTCATAAGGAGAAAGATATGTCATTTGTAAAATTAACAGATGTAAATATGATCTATGATAATAAGCATCATATTTTAAAAGATTTGAATTTATCGATTGAAAAAGGGGAATTAGTTTCCTTGCTCGGTCCGAGTGGTTGTGGGAAAACGACGACGCTTCGTATTGTAGCGGGACTCCTTAATCAAAACAGCGGAACCTTCGAATTAGACGGTGAGGATATGACAAAAGTGCCTGTCCATCACAGACAATTCGGGATGGTATTCCAAAGCTACGCATTATTCCCGCATTTAACAGTGGCTGAAAATGTAGCGTTTGGATTGAAAGTGAGAAAAGAAAGTAAAGCAGTGATTGACGAGAAAGTCGCGAAAATGCTTGAAGTGTGCGGCTTAGCAGAACTTGGCGCCCGCTATCCAAAACAACTTTCAGGAGGGCAAAGACAACGTGTAGCCCTTGCCAGAGCGCTTGTCATTGAACCAAAACTCTTATTACTCGACGAACCGTTAAGTAACTTGGATGCTAAACTTAGACTGCAAATGCGTTTAGAAATCAAACGCATCCAGCAACAATTCAAGATTACGACTTTATTCGTCACACACGACCAAGAGGAATGTTTCTCAATCTCGGATAAGGTAGCGGTCATGAATAATGGGATTATCGAACAATACGGGACTCCTGAAGAAATTTATCAACATCCAACTACTGAGTTTGTTGCTCGATTTATTGGATTTGAGAACTTCATCAAAGGAACGGTGCAAGACCAAAAGTCTGTTCAATTGTCGAATGGACTTGTTCTTGAAACGCTGGAACATGCTAAAGAAGGCGATGTGACAGTAACGATTCGTCCAGACCATATCGAACTCTTAAACGAGGGCGATGGTGTTCTATCTGGTGAAATTTTAGTAAGAACCTTCATCGGAAAAGCGTATCAGTATGAAGTGAAAACGGAAGTGGGAGTGCTTCTTGTGAACAACCCAGCCGTATTAGAAGTTGGAATGAAAGTCTCTCTAGCGTTCCCTAAAGATCATGTCATTGTGTTATAAAATAAAAAATTTAAGGAGTGTACACACATGAAAAAATCAATTGCAGGTATTGCAGTAGCGTCGTTATTAGTTTTAGCAGGTTGCGGAAATAGCCAAGCAAATTTACCAAAGAATGATGCCACAACAGCAGGTGGAGATGCTTCAAAAGGCGCTTCTTCTGAATTAGTCGTATCCACATTCGGATTAAGCCAAGATATCGTTGAGCGTGACATTATCAATCCATTTGCCGAAGCGAATGGCGTTAAAGTGACATTAGAAGTTGGAAATGCTTCAGAACGGTTAACAAAAGTTCAAAGCGGTGGAAGCAACATCGACGTTATCGAATTATCACAATCAGGTTCTACAAAAGGAACAACTGAAGGATTATTTGAAACAGTCACTGAAAAAGAAATTCCAAACCTTGCGTTATTAACAGATGGCGCTAAAGAAGTGTTCCAAAACGGCGGAGGAATTCCATTCTCTATTAACAGTATTGCGATTGTTTATGATAAAGAAAAATTAGGTCGTGAAATTAAAGATTGGAACGACTTATGGTCAGAAGATTTGAAAGGCAAAGTGGCAATTCCTGACATCACAACAACAGGTGGTCCATTATTCTTATCTGTAGCGGCTGATAAAGGCGGAAAAGCTCTTAAAGACGATAAAGGGGCAGCAGCCTTCAAAGCGATTGAAGAATTAAAACCAAATAT
>JAGZLX010000024.1 GCA_018364485.1 Granulicatella adiacens | reverse complement strand
GGTGAATTAACAGGAGTTAGGAATTTATTCCTTACTCCTGTTTTGAACTTTGAAGGCGAGAGACTACAGGCTCGAGCCGGTCCCTCATTACAGCTACTATAATACGAACCCACAAATCTTCGCAGTAATCACAAACCGCAGGTTTTGCGCATTTTATCTTATGTTGTTTTTTAATATTGTGTCTATGCAAACAGGAACAGGGGCTTGTTGTTAAACAAGCCCCTGTTCCTAGTTAAGTTTTATTAACGCTTCATCGATTTAGAGTACGGACGATTGTAATCCCATAGCAAGAGAAGAAGTCCAGCTAAGCCAACAAGCATTGTTGCAACGCCTTCTTTTCCAATCATCTGATGCCCTAAAATAACTACATAAAAGAATACCAACATCAATACGACGCGGATTAAAATTTTCACTTTAGGATTCATGATATCTTCTCCCATCTAATTTCGCTTGGCTCAAGTTCCACAGTTCTTGATACACCCTCACCGTCATAAACAAGTGTTGATTGCAATTCGTTCGTATTATTCACGATTGCATACACTCCTTTTTCAGGATAAGCATGTACTTCCACTAATGGATTGCTTGCATACCATTTTGTTAATTCACTTTCTTTATTCGCTGCGTAGAATAACGCACGCATTAATAATCTTGTGTTTTCTGGTGTGTATGGAAGTCCTGCAATGTAAACCCCACGACCTTTTCCATAAGGGTTGGCTGCAAGATGGATTTCCCCGAATTCTTTTCCTTCGGCATTGGCTGGAAGAACGATTCCTTCTTCGACGCCACCTGCGCTTACTTTCGGATTGCTAAATTCAAGTACTTCTGTTGCACTCGTTAAGCCATACACGTTTTTAATATTTTCCCCAAAGTCAATCTTATGAACATCTTCAATATCTTCGATGATGAAGTGCTCCTTCAATTCTTTAGTAAAGTATTTATCTGTTGAAAGGCTATATCCCATTTCTCTTTCAACACCCAAAATATCTCCAAGTTGGAAGAATCTTCCTTGATGATGAACGGCTGTTGGTTCGCCAACTCCGACAAAACCGCCGCCATTATACACGAATTCACGAATACGTGTAATTAATGTTTCGTTCTTCCAAACCTCTCCACCGCTAAATGAAGTACCGGCATCCCCCGCGTTGATGATGACATCGACACCTTCTGGAACTCCATCGTTAATGATATCGTCAAAGCTGATAAAGCTTACGTCCACACTAGCACCACTTAAAGCTTCCATAATTCCAAGGTAAGAATAGATTTGTTTGTATGGAAGTTCATGGGCAACCATGTGTGCTTGCCAAGTTCTTAAACGACCCCATGCGTTTAAAATGGCAACTTTCAAACCAGTATATGGTTTTGTATGTTTTACGATATCGTAGATTTCTCTAAATTCATCTGTGACATGTTCGATGTAGTCGACAAATTTAGGGAATTGGTAAGCAAGACTTAAATAACCACCGTATCCGATACGGTCTACAGGGTTACGCATGATGGCACGTCTTGCGGATAACCAGTTTTTATTAGCTTCAATCGTAGGATCATTTCCTTCACGGAATACATCTGGGAAGAAGTATGGTAAAAATCTTCCTTCTGTATATTTTACGTGTGGAATATCTGAAATCATACGAAGTGTTGCTCCGCCACCGACAGAACCCACGACTGCATCTAATCCGATTTGTTCGAAGTATGGTCCATATGGTTCTGTACCAATCCAATTATCTCCTAAGAACATCATTGCTTCTTTACCAGCATCGTGTACTTCGTCGACTAATTTTTTAGCTTCTCTTGCAACGAATGCTTGAATGAAGTCGATATAGTCTAAGTACGCTTTACTTGGTGTGCGGAATGTTGAGTTATAGTACCCTTCATCCACGATGTCTTCTGCTCTTAAGCGATAGCCTTTTTCCTTAGCAAAAGCTTCAAGTGCCGCTACTGAAACGCTGGCACCATATCCGAACCAGTCCACAAATTTTTCTTTTCCTAAGTTGTTGAAAATTAATGTGAAGTGATAGAAGAACGTTGTAAAACGAACCACATCAGTATCCGGATTGTCTTTTAACCATTGTTTTAAATAAGAGTGCATGAATTGATTTGAATGGGGTCCACGTACATCAAATGGAATATCATGAGGAACATCGCCCCAGTTATTCGTAATATGATTGTACATTTGAGTTGGATCCCAAATCGCATACACTAGAAACGACACTGTATACTCATGGAAAGGACGAGTGCCTTCAATGGTAATCGTGTTGTTTTCTTCATGGACCGTCCATTTTTCAACCGGAACCACTTCTCCAGTAGTACGGTCGATGACTTCCCAATATCGTTTTGGATCATGTACATAGTCTGGTTGAACTTGGTCTTCGAAGTACCCTTCCATAAACGGAATCGTTAGAGTATCTTCTGTTGCTAACCAGAATTTTGACATGACGAAGATTTGTTGGCACTCTTCCATATGATCTTTGATGAAATCATTATGGTTACGTGCCACAAAGTATGTTGTATAGATTTTTGCATCTAATTGTTTGGTTGCTTCATCGAGTTTCGTTCCATCGCTATCACGAATTGCATCGGCACCCCAACGGTCGAGCAATTCTTTAGTCTGTTCAAGAAAATTCGATTCACTTGGTAGGGTTAAACGCCCTTTTGTTTTACCCATTTTCTTTTCCTCCTGCGATGACGATTACTCTTTAGAGCCGCCTAGTGTCATCCCTTGTGTTAATTTATTTTGAACTAAAATATATAAAATCAATGTTGGTAACATTACAATTACCATCCCTGCATACATTTGACCATATTCTGCCGCACCACGTTGTGCTTGAAGTAAGTTCTTAAGTCCTACAGGAAGGGTTTGATTTTTACCTGGCATCAATGTCAAAGCGATAATGTATTCATTCCAGAAAGATAGGAAGTTAAACAAAATTACTGTGATAATACTTGGTCTTGCCATTGGTGTCATGACGCGGATCATTGTTGTGAAATATCCTGCACCGTCGATAGATGCTGCTTCTTCAAACGTTGTCGGTAATGTTTTGAAGAAATTCGGTAATAAATAAATCGTGAATGGTAATGATGTCGCAGCATACACAACCGCTAAGACAAAAATATTATTTAGGAAGAAGCCGTTAATTCCAAGTCCTTTTAGTCCTTTATCCCAGTCGAGTAACATTAAGAAGATTGGTACAACGATATAGTTTACGTTGATGAATAATCCACCTTTTAGTAAAGAGTTAATGAAACGACTTCCTGGGAATTTATAACGAGCTAATACATATGAAGAAGGAATGGCTACTACTACTAGAATTGTTAAAGCGAGTGCTGTAACAATCACTGAGTTCAACATGTAGTCACCCATTTTTGCTTTATTCCAAGCATCCACAAAGTTTTGGATGTAGAATCCTTCTGGCATTGTCCATGGAGATCCGTAGAACTCTCTATTCTCTTTAATAGAAGCTAAGAAGACCCAGCCCACTGGTACAATAATACTAATCGCTAATGTAATCAGCGCTACGTATATAAAAGCTTTATATAGCTTTTCGAATGAACGAGTATTTCCTTTCATGATCTCCCCTCCTAGTATTCAAGAATATCGCGTTTCGTAATATGACTTACGATACCTGATAATCCGAATGAGAATATAAAGACAACTACACCGATCGCCATACCGTATCCGTATGAAGAGTTTGTATAAGCTTGTTTGAACATGTAGCTTAAGAACACTTCAGTAGATCCGTCTGGACCACCGTCTGTCAAGATTTGTACAAGTAAGAAACTTAAGTTAATCGTACTGATAATGAAGAATGTTAATGTTGTACGAATACTGTTCCAAATTAAAGGTAATGTAACGTTGAAGAACTTACCGATTTTACCAGCCCCATCAAGGTCTGCTGCTTCGTATAAGCTGGCTGGAATGTTGGCCATCCCTGCCATGTACATTACCATGTAATATCCAATCGCTTGCCAAATGAGTGCGAATGCAAGTGAGTAAATAACAATACTTTGATCACCAAGCCATAATCGATTCCATGCTTCTGGTAAAATCGCATTTAATAGACCTGCTTTTGGATCGTAAACTGCTGATAAAATCCCTGCAATAACTACGATTGATAAAATATTAGGAATATAGAAAATGATTCTAAACAAATTATTTCCACGAATCTTTTCTGTTGAAAGAATCGCTGCAAAAACAACCGCTAATACAACTGTAAAGATCGTTACAACTACAATGAGTAAGATTGTATTTTGCATTGTTCTAAAGAAGTTTTCATCCATCCATAAAATTTTAAAATTATCTAAACCAACAAATTCTTTATTATTTGAAAATCCGCCCCATCTAAAAAGTGACATACGGAATACTTCAATTGTTGGATAAATCATGAACGTAAAAAATAAAATTAGTGCAGGTAATAAACACACGAGAATAAATAAATTTTTCTCTCTTTTTCTACGATTTTTCATCGTTCTGCCCTCTTTCCAACCATTTTTAGATAAAATGAGAGTGGGTGGAAGGAATTTTCACCCCTGAAAATTGCTTCGCATCCCACTCCTATTTAATTCTTTCTATCGAATTATTGAACTGCTGCTTTTAACTTTTGGCTAACTTCTTCAACAGATTTTTGCCATTCAGCAACTGTTTTTTGACCAGATGCTACAGAGTCGATTTGTCCATATAATGTATCCTTCATACTTACACCTTCAACTGGTTTAGTAGCTACGAAGTTACCATTGATTACGCCATCAACTTCATCCACAACTTTGTACAATGATTTCAATTCATCAGGTAATTTAGCTGTTACACCTTTGATTGGTTGAGCTGCATTGTATTTAGCGAAGATTTCTGCTGCTTTGTCAGAGTATAAGAATGATAAGAATTCTTTAGCTGCTTCTTGGTTCTTAGATTCTTTTGGAACCCAGATGTGTTCGAAGAATGAGTAAACATAACGTTTGCCGCCTTTTTCGATTGCTGGAGCAGCAGTCATAGCCCATTTGAAGCCGTCAGCGCGAGGAGCTTTAGCCATTTCCCCAACTACCCAAGTACCGTTAGGCATGAATAATGCTTTGTTGTCTAAGATTAATTGTTGGTTCTTAGTGAAGCTTTGTTTATTTGCATTTGCAACTGTTGAAGGTTCAACGTTTTGTAAGAATGTTCCCATTGCTTCAAATGCTTTAGTTGCTTCTGGAGAAGTGAATGCGCCTGTGTCATATTTCATTGCTTTGTTGAATAAATCAACACCACCAGCGTTTGCTAATAATGCTGGGAAGAAGCTATCTAAGTATCCTGTAGTTGGATAAGTGAATAATGAAATGCCATCTTTCTTAGCTTTTTCAGCTAATTCTTTCATACCAGGCATATCTTTTGGTACTTCCCAACCTTTAGATTTGAATAATCCTTCGTTGTAGAATAATCCTGTTGGAGCGTAGAACATTGGTGCTAAGTAGTGTTTTCCATCCCCATAAGGGTCAGTTACTGTTGTTCCTAAGACATTGTTTAATAATTTTTCAGAAACTGTTTTGTCTTCTCCGTATACTTTCATATCGAATAAGCCTGTTAAATCAGCTAATGCTTTATCTTTAATTAAAGTTTCTGGTAATGCTTGTTTACGTCCTAATGCAAGCATTACGATATCTGGATAATCTCCCGCTTTCATTTGAGGCGTGATTTTATCTTCAATTTCTTTATCTTGAGTCAATTCCACTTTAACGTTTGGATTTGCCTCTTCGTAAGCTTTGATGATTGCTGGCCACATTTCTGCGCCGTAACCACTTTCTAGAGCTGCTAATTTAAGAGTAACTTTTTCTTTAGAAGCTCCTTGTGATGATGAATCTGTTTTACTAGTGCTGTTGCTATTATTTCCGCAAGCTGCTAAAGATACAGCTGCTAATAATGCTGCGCTTGATAGTAATACTTTCTTTTTCATGTTGTCTCCCCCTAGTTTTCTATTACTTTTTAAGACACTTTTAGTTTACAACTAAAAAACCGCTTTCACAATAACTATTTTGCTTTTGACTAGTACTATTTTGCTCTCTTTGGAAACGTTAACAAGTTTCATTTTTCGATAAAGCGCTAAAAAACCTATCTACAAAAGGATTTCTCTCGTAGATAGGTTTCATACTGTCTATTTTATTTAATTGGTAAAAACTTCTTCAAAATCACCATTGTTTGGTCCATGATAATTCCGCTAATTAATAGTGACACTACAGGTCCAATAGTTGGCCATTGTCCTAAAATCGCCGCTGTGATGACGCAACTCGCATCGATAAAGAATTTGTTTCGAGGAATCGACGTTTTGAATTTCTCATGCAAGGCAAGCGTTGCAGCAATATAAGGTCCAACTCCAAGTTCTGCTAAAGCATAGACTGCACATCCCATGGCAATTAAAGCAATCCCCACAACCATGGCCACTACTTTTACGGCGATATCCATTTCAGCAATCGCACTAAAGTCGAACAGGTTAATAAAGAAACTTTGCAAGAACATCCCCACAACTGTTCCAAAACCAATATATCGCCAGTTGATACTCAGCGTAATCGCAAGGAATACAAGAGAAACAATGATATTGCTCGTTCCCATATCCAATCCAAATGTACGGTTTAACCCTTCCCACACAAGGACTACTACGTCAGCCCCTAATGTACTCGAACCTGCCATCTTCGCGCCTAGTCCGATTAAGAAGCAGGCGATGACAAGTAACACTAGTCTCAGTCCTAAATAATCTTTTTTCAATCTCATTCTCCTTATTTAGCCCAGTTTTCAGGACTCCACATCCGTCCATCTAACTCGCCATGTGCTTGTTCAATTCGTTTTGCTTGTTCTAAAAGAAGGTTTTTTGCGGCTACAAGCATGGCGCGTTCTTTATAGTCTTTTGCTTCGCCAATCCATGCATCGAGCAACTGGATTTTCTCAATAATCTCCATACTGACTCTCCTCCCAGTTACTAAGATGCATCTCGAGCTCCAGTCTTTCGTCCTGGTTCTCTTTGATCCATTCGGCAATCTCTGCCCAATGTGCACCAGGCATCGCTTCTGCACGTTTGATAAACCACTCTTCGGTATCTTTTAATGTTCCGTGATGTTCTTTTGTCACGTATTGTAAATACTCCACGAGTAAGGCTTGCTTTGCCTCTTCAGTCTTATAATCAAATTGATGCACTTCAAAAATCGGTAAATAGGTCCACCCCATCGCGTTGGCTAGCGCTTGGAATGGGCGCAAGAGTTCCGAAATCGTGAATTGCTCTTTTCCTCCTGCACGAAAGGCTTCTTCTTTCACGCCAAGTGTCACAACGATTCCAAGTTCCTTAATCTGTTTGGCAAAAGGCGCACTCTTACACATCACCGTATCAATCCATTCCTTCATAACAGAAGGCGCTTGGTACCAATACATCGGGAATTGAAGAATCAGACGTTCTGCACTAGAATCTGCCAAGGCTTTTTCTTCATCCGATTTTGTAAAATGCGGTTTCTCTGCACTCCATACTTCATCTAAATGACGAACAGTTACAGCCTCTTCCCCTTTTAAAGTTGCAAGGAAAAACTGTTGACTCGATGACGTTTGAATCGTTGGATGGCTAATCACCACCATTGTTTTCATATTACGCGTTTCCTTTCTGTGAAAGTACTTCTAGAAGAGCGTTCGTGTTATCGACAAAATACTGAATCGCAAATGGTAATGCTGCATCATCCACTAAGAATGCTGGGTGATGCCATTCATGTGGGCAACCAGTTCCAATAAAGACGAAACATCCTGGAACGTGTTCCATATAATTGGCGAAATCTTCTGCTCCTAAAGTTACTTCAGGTGTCACCACTGTCGCAAATTTCTCCGTCACACTTTTAACCACTTTTGTGACTGCAGCATCATTATGCACGACAGGTGGCGTTAAAATCCATTCGATACTTCCTTTTTGTCCGTAAACATCTGCGGTTTGGACAATCATCTTCTCGAATTGCTCGGTCATTTTACGTTCCACTTCTTTATTAAACGTACGAATCGTTCCTTCAAAAAACACTTTCTCTGGAATTACATTCCATGTATTCCCTGCTTCGATATGCGATACGCTTAATACCACTGGTTCGAGCGGAGACGTATGACGAGCAACGATGGCTTGAGCATTAGCAATCACTTGGCATGCCGTCACGATTGGGTCGTTCCCATTGTGCGGTGCTGCCGCATGTGTTCCTACCCCTGTAATTTCTGCTTTAAATTGGCCAACCGCTGCCATCAGAGGTCCTTCCTTCACACCAATCGTTCCAACTGGAAGTTCTGGTTTATTATGGAATCCAATAATCGCGTCCACTCCGTCAAGCACGCCTTCTGCAATCAATGCGCGTGCTCCTTGGTTACTTTCTTCGGCCGGTTGGAAAATAAAACGAACTTTTCCTTGTAAGTGAGCTTCTTGCTCCTTCAACACTTGAACGGCTCCAAGTAGGCTTGCTGTATGGAAATCATGTCCACACGCATGCATCGCTCCTTCATTTTTTGAAGCGTAGTCTAATCCTGTTTGTTCCACAATCGGTAAGGCATCGATGTCGGCACGTAAGGCTAATGTTGGCCCATCCCCATTTCCGATTTCTGCCACGACTCCTGTTTTAGACTTTAAATCCCAGCATGTAAGTCCCATGGCTTCTAGGGCTTCGCGGATATAGCGAGTCGTTTCGACTTCCGTTCCGGATACTTCTGGATACATATGTAAATGACGGCGATGTGCCGTAGCGCGTTCAATAATTTCTTTTGTAATCATAACTGTCTCTCCTCATACTGTTTCCTACACATTGTAACAAACTAATAGCCGTAATGCACCCTGAATTCCCTTGAAAAAACACTAAAAAAATAAAGTTGACCGCTACGAAAGAAAAGACACTGTTTCAAAAGAAACAGCGCCTTGTATTTTTTTATAAATTAGCCTTTTTGAAGAGCCACCATTTCGGCATATTGCCCTTGCAGTTGAAGTAATTCATCATGCGTTCCGCGTTCCACAATTTCTCCTTTATCCAACACAAAGATTTGGTCGGCATGAGCAATCGTTGACAGTCGGTGCGCAATCATAAAGGTTGTTCGTCCTTCTTTTACGACATTAATCGCGTTTTGAATAATCTCTTCCGTCTCGGTATCAATATGCGAAGTCGCTTCATCTAAAATCAAGATTTTCGGGTCAAAGACAATCGCACGAGCAAATGAAATCAGTTGGCGTTCCCCTGAAGAGAAGTCCATCCCTTTTTCTTTTACCTCGTAGTCCAGACCCTTGTCACTCTTCGTAAGTAGATGTCCTCCGCCCACTTTAATAAGCGCATCTTTAATCGTCTCAGGCTCAATCGATTCATTATTGAGTCCAACATTAGAAGCAATCGTTCCTGTAAAGAGGTACGGATCTTGCAGCACAATTCCCATCTCGCTTCGAACACTACGTCTATTAAAGTCACGCGTATTTTTGCCATCAATCAAGATAGCTCCACTCGTTGGGTCATAGAATCGAAAGAGCAAGTTCATAATAGAAGATTTTCCTGAACCGGTATGACCGACAAAGGCCACCGTCTGCCCAGGCTCTACTGTGAAATTCAAGTGCTTCAACACAGGTACCCCCTGCGTATACTCGAAGCTCACATCCTTAAATTCGATCCGTCCTTCATCGAACGTGAAGAGCTCTTCGCCACTTTCCTCGCTTGGCGTATCCATCAATTCAAACACGCGATCACCGGCAGCCATTGATTGTTGGAAACCAGACACGACATTCATAAAGGTTTGTATCGGCTCGTAAACACGGTTGATATAATCAATAAACGCATAGAGGAGCCCCGCTGAAATCCCAAGCGTTCCTCCGATAAATTTCATTCCGAAGAAATACACGATTCCAAATAGAGTAAAGTTACGAAGTAAGCTCACTAAACTCCATGAGAAGTACGAATCGAGAATTAATTCCTTGCGACCAACCTCTACCCAAGACGTAGCCGTCGCATCATATTCCGCGACAATCTTCTCTTCTTGTTGGAAAGCTTGAACGATACCAGCCCCTTGAATGCTTTCATTTAACTGTCCGCTCAACTGGCTGTACAGTTCACGACTCTCTGTATAGCATTTTTTCTGCATTACGGCAACGGTTCTCTGCCATAGCATCATCACCGGAACTAGGAATAATAACACGAATCCAAGCGTCGCATTTAATAAGAAAATCGTTGTGTATACCCCAATGAGCATCACGACGGTACTAAGGAGCGTCGAAATCCCATTGACATAAAAGTTTGCACGCACCGATTCCGTATCACTCGTAATTCTAGAAACCACTTTTCCGGCAGGTAAATGGTCGAAATACGATACTGGCAAGGTTTGTACATGTTCGAATACTTCGTCACGAATGCGTTTGGCCACGCGGTTCGAGAGAGTCTTCATATATAAACGGTTTAAATATCCACCAGCCGCTCCAATTAAGTTCACTGCCACGTAAATACCCACCCATAGGAGTACACTTCCAGCATCGAAGACATGCGATTGTCCCATCGGTGTAATCACATTATCAATCATATATTTTGCCACAAGAGGTCCTGTTAAAGTCGCAATGGTTGAAATCAACAGGCAGACGAGTCCAATCAGAACTCCTTTTTTCTCATAGCGGAGGTAGCTTAATAATCGCTTCATCGTTTTCATTCGATCTCCTCCTCTATCTCTTGAATCAGGTACTGTTCATAGTACCAACCACGTTGTGCGAGTAACTCCTCGTGGGTACCGCGCTCACTAATGCGTCCTTCATTCATCACAATAATCTCATCAGCATGACGAATCGCAGAAAGTCGGTGTGCAGAAATAATATTCATACAGCCGCCACGCTCTTCTTGCAAGTGCGAGATAATTTCGCGTTCTGTTTTCGCATCAACTGCGGATAACGCATCATCTAAAATCAAACATTCACGGTTACGTAAGAAGGCACGCGCAATCGATAGACGTTGTTTTTGACCACCACTGAGAGATACCCCTTTTTCTCCGACCATCGTATCGAGCTGTTCCAGCATGCGTTTCACGTCTCCATCAAAGGACGCCAACGTCAATGCTTCCCAGATTTCTTCATCGGTTGCATCTTCTTTCCCGAATAACATATTCTCGCGAATCGTGCGTGAGAAAAGTGTGTGTTCTTGCGGAACGTAGGCTAAATGACCTGCCACCATTTGAGGATCGTAATCAATCAATGGTTCTCTGTTAATGAGAAGCTGCTCTCCTCGGTATGGAAATTGATGTAATAATTGCATCAACAGCGTCGTCTTCCCAGAACCTGTTTTCCCAACAATCCCAAGCGTCTCGCCTTTATTTAATGTAAGGTTAATTTCTTTTAATAATGGCGACTCTTCACCTGGATACGTAAAGTTGAAGTCCTTAAACTCAATGGATTCAATCGTCTCGAGCGCTTTTGTACCGCCGCGTTCAATTTCATCATCATGTTTCAACACTTCATTAATACGCTCGGTTGCTACTTTTCCGCGTTTATAGTTCGTGATAATATCGCCAATCATAAACATCGGCCACATAATCGACCCCATATAGACTTGGAATGCAATGACATCCCCGACTAGAATGTCCCCAGTCGATACTAGATACCCACCGTAGAGAAGCGCAATGGTAAAGCTGATCATCATAAATAATTGCGCGAGTGGAATAAAACGAGACTCAATCTCTGCCACGACGATATTTTGCTTCATGGCCTTTTTCGTTTTCGCACGAAATTCATCCATCATCGCATCTTCTTGTCCGTAAGCTCGAATCACATACGTCCCGTCAATCATCTCCAGCACTTCATTATTTAATTGTGAAACTGCATTTTGCGCCTTGTTGTACTCTTCTTCTAAATCGAATCCCCATTTATACACAAGATACGAAAGGATTGGCAGTGGCAAAACTGCTGCGATGGTCAGTGGCAATGAAATCGTTGTAACCATCATATAAAGTGATACGCTCCCCAGTAATGTAGAGTTCATCAAGGCAAACATACCGAACCCCATCATTTCACCAATCGTTGAAACGTCTTCACTGCTACGCGTAATAATATCGCCCGTTCTAAAATGCGCGTAAAACGGAATTTTCTTCCGTAAATTATTGCGCAGTAACTTCACACGTAATTCTTTTTGAACTTCATAATACCCAATAAAAATAAAATATGTCCAAATACTCTCCGTAATATAGGCCACAAGAATAATCCCGACTAAAACCACAAGCTGTGTCCAAAGCCACTCGGCGTTCAGTTCACTCGCCACGATGTTATCGACGACTTGTCCGATAATCCGAGCTGGGTACACCGCCGCAATACTACTTGCAATCATCAAAATGAAACTAACAAGGTAGCGCATCGGATGTTTTTTTATAAAATTAATAATGACTTTCAATAAATCGTTCATCGTTTTCCTCCATCAAAAAAGCCGTAACCTTCCCCACGCATGGAAAAAGTAACGGCTCACTTAAATAACTCTATAAAAATGCGCTATACTTCATTCACCAAAATTGGAAGGTTTCTCAAAAATTGTACTTGTTTTACGTTTAAGTTGTTCATTGATTTCTCCTCCAATCTGATAAATTTAACGTTATATCTGAATTATACCGCAAAACACCGTCATGTCAATACCTTTCGAAGTTTTTCACAATCGAATTCATTGATAATGGTTCTCAATACGGTTACAATAGAATCATTACAAATTAGAAAAGGATGAAAGATTTACAATATGGCAAAAGACATTCGTGTTTTACTTTACTATAAATATGTTCCAATCGAAAATGCGGAACAATTTGCGGCAGATCATTTAGCATTCTGCAAATCAATCGGATTAAAAGGACGTATCCTTGTCGCTGACGAAGGAATCAACGGAACTGTATCTGGTGATTACGAAACAACTCAAAAATATATGGACTATGTTCACTCTCTTCCTGGCATGGAAGACTTATGGTTTAAAATCGATGAAGAAAGCGAACAAGCCTTCAAGAAGATGTTCGTTCGTTACAAAAAAGAAATCGTACACCTTGGCTTAGAGGATAACAACTTCGATAACGATATTAACCCGCTTGAAACAACAGGTGCTTACCTTTCACCAAAAGAATTCAAGGAAGCACTCCTTGACGAAAACACTGTTGTACTAGACACTCGTAACGACTATGAGTACGATCTAGGTCACTTCCGCGGAGCTATCCGTCCTGACATTCGCAACTTCCGTGAATTACCACAATGGGTTCGAGATAACAAAGAGAAATTCATGGACAAACGTGTCGTTGTTTACTGTACAGGTGGCGTTCGCTGTGAGAAATTCTCTGGCTGGATGGTTCGTGAAGGCTACAAAGATGTCGGTCAACTACACGGCGGTATCGCAACTTACGGGAAAGACCCAGAAGTTCAAGGCGAATTATGGGATGGAAAAATGTATGTATTCGACGAACGTATCGCTGTTGACATCAACCACGTAGACCCAGTAGTGATTGGGAAAGACTGGTTCGATGGTACACCTTGCGAACGTTACGTAAACTGTGGAAACCCAGAATGTAACCGTCGCATCTTAGCTTCAGAAGAGAACGAAGACAAATACTTACGTGGTTGTAGCCATGAATGTCGTGTTCACCCACGCAACCGCTACGTGAAAGAGCACAACCTATCACTAGAAGAAGTCGTAGCTCGCTTAGAAGCTATCGGCGAAGAACTAGATACAGTAAAAGCTTAATAGAGAAAAACGTATCTAAAAGTTATCATTAGTGATACCTACGAATCCTAGCGGATTTTATCATAACTACAATAATGGGGTACCGGTTCGAGCCTATAGTCTCTCACCTTTAAAGCCTCAAAGCTGGAGTAAGGAATAAATTCCTAACTCCAGCTTTTTTCGCATTTAATACCATTCCCCATTATTGTGGTTATGAAATCCGCAAGATTCTTCGGTTTCACTATTTATAAACTACACATGTTTTTCTCTATTAAGCTTCATTGCTTTTCTTACACCGACTGCTTTTATCTCTCCTGTAGAATCGAAAAACACCCTATTTGGCCATGACCAAATAGGGTGTTCTTGCGTTTAACGGAATTCTTTATCGACTGTTTCTAGTGCAGCGGCGATAACTTGATGCATATCGTAATAACGATACTGTCCAAGGCGTCCACCGAAGATTACTTGCGGAACGGTCTGCGCTAATTTCTTATACTGCGCGTACAAGTCGTTGTTGACTTTATTATTCACTGGATAATAAGGCTCATCTCCCACTTTCCAATCGGCAGGATACTCACGCGTAATGACCGTTTTTGGCTGTGTGCCAAACTCGAAATGCTTATGCTCGATGATACGAGTGTATGGCGTTTCGCGGTCTGTATAGTTTACTACCGCGTTCCCTTGATAGTTTTCTACGTCCACGACTTCTGTTTCAAATCGTAGTGAACGGTATTCCAGCGTTCCAAGTTCATAATCGAAGAACTCGTCAATCATTCCCGTGAAGACGATTTTGGCACCACTATTCAAGTACTCGTCTTTTTTCGCGAAGAAATCGACATTCAACTCGACTTCGATATTCTCGTGGTCTAGCATGGCTTCAATCATCTTCGTATAGCCGCCAATCGGAATTCCTTGGTACGTATCGTTGAAGTAGTTGTTATCGTAAGTATAGCGAACAGGCAAGCGGCGGATGATAAACGCTGGTAATTCTGTAGCCGAACGTCCCCATTGTTTCTCCGTGTAGCCCTTGATGAGTTTATAGTAAATATCTTCCCCAACAAGAGAAATCGCCTGCTCTTCTAAGTTCTCAGGTTCTTTATCGCCGAGTACCGCACGCTGCTCAGCGATTTTTGCTTCAGCTTCTTGTGGCGTCACGACACCCCATAATTTATTAAAAGTATTCATGTTAAATGGCAAGTTGTAAATCTCACCGTTGAAGTTGGCAACTGGAGTATTCGTATAACGATTAAATGTCGCAAACTGATGCACGTAATCCCAAATCTTCTTGTCGCTCGTGTGGAAAATATGCGCACCGTATTCGTGCACTTGAATGCCTTCCACTTCTTTTGTATAAATATTCCCCGCAATATGGTTTCTTTTCTCAATCACTTTTACTTTATAGCCGCGTGTTGCTGCTTCATGCGCAAAGGTCGCACCGAATAATCCAGCACCTACAACGATGTAATCAAATGGTTTCATGTGGTTTCTCCATTTCTTATTTTATCTTGTTTATTATACCATGGACCCTTAAGGCGAACCAAATCGATGAGGCACACTTTGCAAAATTATCATATATGATAATTTCTCCCATAAAAAAACTACCAGACTAGTGCCTGGCAGTTCGAAACTCTATTTAGTTAAAGCCAATGAATCGTTGTGTAATTGTGTAAAGTCCATTTGATAGTACTTGTACAGGTTTATTGCTCGCCATCGTAATTTTGCATAACGCATTTTTACTAATTAGATGGAATACTTCTGGATTGGCTTCTTTTAAATCTGCAAGCAAGGCCTCCTTCTTCTCTTGATGCTCTGGTAGTCCGCCCTTATTGAGTAACGCACAAGAAATCACCGTTGTAATCTCTAAATGGTTTAATAAGTAGTTCTTCAAGACGGTTGGAAATTGCCAATCGCTATTGAAATTCGCCATCAATAATTCATTCACGCGAATTTGTTGGTCGATACGGCTAATCATCACTTTCTCGTTCACGGATTGATCTTCACGGCCGATAAAGTAGCGGTAAAAGTCCACGTTCATATAGTATAAAGACTTGCTATATTGAAGCGGAACGAAGACAAATAAATTATCCACGTAAAACGTATGCTCTGGCAACTGCAAGCCTGATTTACGAAGCAAGTTCATATTGTAAATGAGCGAGTGCATCATCATGTATTTTCCACGACGAAGCGGCTTCGCATCATCCCAAGTAAAGACTTGATTTTCTGGGAATGCTGAAGTGTAGCGCATGATTTTCTTCGTTTTCGCGCCTTCTTTTTCATAGACGAAGTTCGTAATGAACACATCGACTTCTTCGCCAGTTTCTTCGAAGCGTTGTAATTGTTCTAGGATTTTTAAGTACGCACGGACATCCACCCAGTCATCACTATCGACGACTTTGAAGTACTTCCCTGTTGCGTTCGCCATCCCGGTATTCACGGCTCCACCATGCCCTTTATTTTCTTGATGAATGGCACGGATAATCGTTGGATAAGCTGCGGCATATTGGTCAGCAATGCGAGCTGTGTTGTCTTTAGAACCATCATTAATAATTAAAATCTCAACCTCTTCGCCACCAGCAAGGAGCGTTTGAAGGCAATAATGCATATATTCTTGAGAGTTGTAGCATGGGACTGCAATGGTTAATAATTTCATGGGGGTTACCTCTCGTTTCTAGTAAACTTGTCTCATTCACTATACCATTTTTTCGGTCATTTTGTCAGTTTGGCTCCCTTAATCCTCTTATGAAAAAAAGCCCTCTTCACATGGAAGAAGGCTTCGACAATACTGTTATTCATTTATGCTTGTTGTTTTTGTTCTCTACGTGCAATCCATGGAAGGACAAGTCCGAGTCCAAGAAGTGCAAATGGCATAATGATATTTGAAATTAAGACAAACCACCATTCAGACGGATTTTGCGCATAATCTATTTGTGGCACCATTCCGAGAATACATGCAAAGGCCGTGAAGGCAAATCCCCATAGTCCCATTAAGAACCCAAGTGTCTTATTGTTAATGTATTTATATTCAGCATTTTTATATCGATCCCAATGGCGATACAAGAACATGAAGGCGACGAATACCCACAAGAAGCACATTGGCGACACGATGGCATTCAAGTTTGTCATCCAAACAACAACTGTATCGATTTCCTTAAGCCCTAGAGCCGGCATGACAATCAATGCTCCTGTCAAGACCCCTGTAAGAATGTATCCGTTTCTTAACGTACCATTCTTTGTACGTGCACGAAGCCAACGCGGAACATATTCTTCATCTGCACTAGCAAGGAAGATTTGAAGTGGTGCATCAATCGATAAGGCTAATGTAGCGGTTTGCCCAATAAATTGCGTCAATGCATAAATCGTTACAAGAATGTTTCCTATATTCCAATGGTTTCCTAATACGGCAAATGCTTGATAGGCCCCATTTCGCATCAAGTCTTGTGGAATATTGTTGCTATCAAAAATCATCCCCATTGCAAGAGATCCAAAGACCGCACAGATTCCAACCATCACAGCCATCGCAATCATCCCTTTTGGAAATTCTTTGGCTGGATTCTTGATTTTATGCACATACGGTGACATAGACTCTGCCCCTCCGACCGAGAAGACAAGAAGCGCAATCGTTGTAAAGTATGAAAAATCAAACTTTGGAATATACGTTTCAATCTTATCCATATTCGCTGTTGCTAGTTGCAGGTCGGGTTTAATCAATGGAACCCCAACGGCTAATAGAATGAACAAAATCGACATCACAAACATAGCTGTTCCCGCAATCATTCCTAAGAATTTCAACGCACGAATTCCCTTTGTTGAAATATAGAGAATGAGTAAGAATAGGGCTAAACAGACTGTTACTAGTAGTGGAATTGGCAGTTCATCGACAATTCCTGAGTGTCCTTGGAATACCCATCCGAGCGCAATCAGCATCGTCTGTGGTTTTTGCGCTAAATAAGGAATCTGAATCACCCAAAACGTCCATGCGGTAAAATACGCTAGTTTCTTTGTAGACGTCTGTTTAATCCAATCACTGACTCCCCCTTCACTATCTTGGAATGTTGATCCGAGTTGTCCAACCATTAATGAATATGGAATAAAGTAAATCACTAAAATAATGAGCCACGATGTAATAACCACAATCCCTTGTTGGGCGAAGTTATTAACGACATTCCCTAATCCCCAAACAAAGTTAAATGCAATGAGGGCTATCATCAGCCAGCTCATTTGCTTTTGATCTTTTTCTTCCATAATGCTAACCTCCTAATACCCAATCACCGATTAATCACTCACCGAATAATGGTTGACCATTAAATTACTTGCGCGAAGCAATACTTTATCGAGTAAGGCAGCTGTCTTTTCTTCGATATAGTCACTCATTTGTTGGTTTTCAGCTTCGAAGTCTACGGTTTCGCCTTTTTCAAGTTTCGCATCCACTTGTGCAATCATAGCTTCCCCACGACACAATGTATTCTTTTGATAACTTTCAATATCTGCTTGATGTTCTAAGTAATGCGCATCCGCAAGTCCAGCAATTAAGCGACTTGACCAGTAGAAGGAATCCGTTGAAACCTTCGCAGTCGTATTGGCGAAATACGCTGGCGTTGTGTCCACTTGTGTAAAGAATGGAACAGCGGTTGTAAATGGCATTGAACCATAAGAGACCCATTGAATTCCTGTTGTATCATGCGGACGATTTGGACGAATTTGGAGAATGGCCGTTTGACTCGTACGATTAATTCCTACCGTACGGAAACGACGATTACTCTTACCATCGCCTAAGTTTCCATAAGGATCATATGGCGTAAATTGATAATGCGTACTCATCGATTCTTTCACATCTTCGACGGTAATCTTACGGTATGGAACACGTGCCCATGGAATTTCAAAGCTCGTTGGAGATTGTTCCACTTCAGGGTTAAACATGCGTTGAATATCCCAAGCACGAGGTGTGTTATACAAGCGGTCTTTGTCACGTTGGGAACCAAATGCGTAACGTGGATTGAATGATTCTCCGTCAAAATTCAAGTTCAAGTGATGACGAATCATAAAGTCTTTCAAATCAGGATCGCACATAAAGTTTTCTTTGTCTTCAAAATCAAAGAAGTCGCTGCCGAGTTGATTTGGATTCACCACATACGCATCATCCGGTACGCGGCGAGCCATCCAGTGATGCCCCCCAATCGATTCAAGCCACCAGATTTCATTCACATCAGAAATCGCAATTCCGTTTGATTCATACGTTCCAGCTGTTTCAAGGAAGTGTCCAAGACGTTCGACCCCTTCGCGTGCCGTTTTAATATAAGGCAACACTAAAGTGAAGATATCTTCTTCCCCAATACCCGTTTCCACGAGTGGGTCAGCCCCTAATACACGTGGATTTGTTGAAATCGTTTCTGTCGCGCTTACCGCTACATTATAGGCATTAATCCCCGCAGCTCCCCAAATTCCTTCGTTATTGATAGCATTTGGCATAGCTGTATAACGAACGGGATTATCGGGTAAATCTGTTTCAAATCCTGAAATCACTGCTTTATAGTGACGTGGTTGGTCTTCTGGACGTACCACAATGAATTTCTTTGGAGTGAACTCTCCATTACATGAATCTTCTGTACGCGCCACTAGCGTTGAACCATCGTAGCTGGCCTTCTTTCCGACAAGAATCGTTGTACATGAATCATGTTCTTGGTCAAATCTCATAAAAACTACCTCCATTAACTTTATTTCTACACTTAAATTATAGTCCTATTCGCGCTAATTCTCAAAGAGTTCTTCAGAAATTGCCCCTGAAATTTCTTCCTAAGGATAGGTAAAAAAAAGAACCTAGCGTAAACTAGATTCTTTTGGCTCTTCTATTTTTGTTTTAGTTTTCGATAAACTCTTTCTACGATGGTAATCGTAACGGCAATGATCCATAAAACGAGCACTGTTGTGAGCGCGTATTTAATATTAAAATAAATAGCCGCCATACATAGCACTAACCCCGCTGCAATCACATAGCGTAAATTAAATGGGGCTACTCGTTGCACATACCACCAGATAAAATCTTCGTTATCATTCTTTGTCACTTTACTATTAACGCTCTAAACTTCTCCTTAAACTTCTCAACCATCTGAAACACTCCTTATTTTTTATCCGGAATTACCCAAAATAGATAGTAAGTAATAAAAATCGTCAGCGCGCCAAGTCCAATTTTCACCGCCAAAATCGGAGCCAAGTAAATGGAAATGGCCATTAAAATATAGATATAAACAATAATTTTCTTCTTACGACTGCGCGCAATCGACTTCGTTTCACGGTAATCTGCGACGTATAGTTGATACAGTTTCGTCTGCTGGAACCATGCCTCAAAACGAGTAGAACTCTTAGAGAAGCAGAACACTGTCAGCAGTAGAAACGGTGTCGTCGGAAGTACTGGGAGCACAATTCCAATTAACCCCAGCGCTAGCGAAATCCACGCGATAATAAAATACACCACTCTCATTCTTTTTCCTATTCCTCCTCGGCTAATTGCGCCACTCTTCGATCAATAAAATACTCTAATACTTTTGTAAGAATAAAGAGTATACTCACAAAATAGAAGAAATAGACAAAATAACTGATGGAGACATTAATGGCTAGAAGGAAGGTCGCTACAAGCACAATCACCCAAAACAGCTTCAAGGCGAAGAGCCATCTTTGCTTCTTCATCCATTGCTTATCGGTTAATGTATGGTCACCCTTATCAAGCGCGATAATCGTGTCAATCAACTTGGTAAAACGTTCTTTCAAGCACTATCTCCTCTCTTTTAGTAAGCATAGTGTAGCACAACCCCAACCACTAGTAAATTTATTTTAATCGATTTTTAATCAATAAAAAACGCCTCTTTTGAAATCCTGCAATTCCAAAAGAAGCGTAGTTATTTGATTGAATTATTTTTCATTTCTTAACTTCGTAATGAAGTGTTCGATACGATCTAACGCTGTCTTCAAGTCCTCGATTGAGTAAGCGTAAGAGATACGTAGGAAGCCTTCCCCAGAGTCCCCAAAGGCTGTTCCTGGAACAACGGCTAAGCGTTCTTCCTCTACTAAGCGCATTGCGAATTCTTCAGAACTCAAACCGAATTGAGAGATATTCGGGAAGATGTAGAAAGCTCCAAATGGTTCAAAGCAAGGAATGCCTAAGTCTTTGAAACGTTTTACCAAGTAACGGCGACGTTGGTTGTAGCTATCGCGCATTTCTACAATATCTTCCTCCGAATTACGAAGCGCATCCACACCCTCATATTGGCTAAGTGTTGGAGCTGACATAATCGCAAATTGGTGAATTTTATACATTTGTTCCATGATTACTGCTGGAGCTAAGGCATACCCAAGTCTCCATCCAGTCATCGCGAATGCTTTTGAGAAGCCTCCGATTAAAATTGTACGGTCACGCATGCCATCGATTTCGATAACAGATACGTGAGGTTTTCCTGTGTATGTTAATTCTCCATATAATTCGTCAGAAACGACGATAATGTCGTGGCGTTTCAACACTTCACAAACCGCTTCTAAGTCTTCACGTCCCATAACCGCACCAGTTGGGTTATTCGGGAAATTCATTAGAATCGCTTTTGTCTTCGGTGTAATCACCGCTTCAAGGTCTTCTGGTGTGATACGGAATTGGTTTTCTTCTTTTAAAGGAAGAATGACAGGAGTCCCATCGGCCATTGTAACTGCTGGAACGTATGAAACGTATCCTGGGTCACAAATAATCACTTCATCCCCTGGGTTCAAGAGAACACGCATTGAAATATCAACGGCTTCACTTCCTCCAACGGTAATCACACATTCGTGCATTGGATCGTATTTTACCCCGTGACGGCCTTCAGTAAAGACACATACTTCTTCACGAAGCTCTTTTAACCCTGCATTAGCTGTATAGAATGTACGGCCTTCTTGCAACGCTTTAATCGCTTCTTGACGAATATGCCAAGGCGTATCAAAATCAGGCTCTCCAACCCCTAGGGAAACGATATCTTTGTACTCACTCGCCATATCAAAGAATCGGCGAATCCCTGAAGGCTTCAAGTCCTTAATTTTATTATTTAACATATTTTCTAAATTCATGGAGTAACCACCTGACGTTTATCATCTGCTTTACCGACAAACATTGTGCCGTGATCTTTGTATTGTTTTAATACAACATGTGTTTTAGTAGATTGTACTTCTTCAATGACTGAAAGACGTGAAGATACGAAGTTCGCGATTTCACGCATTGGCGCTTTCTTCAATTGCACCATGAAATCATATCCGCCTGACATTAAGTAGACAGCTTCCACTTCTGGGAAATGATAGATTTTTTCCGCAATACGGTCGAATCCTTTTCCTTTTTGAGGATTTACTTTTAATTCGATAATCGCTGAAACATTCACGTTATCAGTTTTTTCCCAGTTGATTAATGTATGGTAGCCACAAATAATTTGGGCTTCTTCCATCTCTTTAATACGACGTGCTACTTCATCCACATCGATTTCTAATAGAGAGGCAATTTCTTCTGGTGTTAAACGACTATTCTTCTCAATTAATTTTAAGATTTGCTCGTTCACTTCTTTGAACATAGGCTTTCCTCCTTTAGTCGCGTTCGCAACTTTATGTACTTATCTATTGTACCCTTTTTTCGCAAGAATTCCTAAGAATTTATTGCGACTTTATGAAATTTATACCACAGTCCAGACAGCAGTCCAAATTACCGCAAATCCTATAGCACAAAATATATCGGAATAGACCGTGATTTTTATGTGTCCTAATAGTAGTACTAAAAAAATAATCTGGATAATTTCTCACCCAGCTCTATTAATTTTAATGTGACAGATAATCCTGCTGAGATTTTAGAGAGAAAACTTTGAATTGAAAACCAAGCTTTCTTAATAATTTTTCTTAATTTCTAACCGAATTAAACAAAGACACTATAATATTTACCAAATATAAATGAACACTCTTGACAATCGTTACTCATCAAAACTAATTTCTTCTTCAGCAATACTGTGAACTTGAATTAGTTCTTCCACATCGATTCTTTGCACTAACCAGCCACGCATTGAGCATTGATTTATAAAGTCATCTATCCTGTTTATGCCGTTTATTTCTTTAAGAGTAACAACAATTCCAAATTTTAGTCCTTTTCCGTCTCCAGTATTTAGTCTCTCCTTAGTCTTGAGACTGAATCCCCATAAACCATTATCATAGGCTTTCTTCGCACGTCCGCGTGACTTAACATATTCTATTATAGATTTTACGTTATCCCATTTTCTATATTGTTCTCGTGCATCTTCTTCGTGGAGCGCTACATTATCACTTTGTTTATTGTCATTTATTGTTTTGATACCTTTACCATTTGGCAACATTCTTCCGAAATAAATATCTAATTCTGTGTTAGTATAATCAACCCCCTGATTTCTGGAACATTTTGGAAAATAACAAAGTGTCGCTTTAGCAACAAATGGATGTTGTCCATTTACAATGGGAACCGGTAACTGATGGTTATATGTGTCATACTTGAGGGATTCACCAGATAAAATGAATTTTATCTCATCATCTTTTGAGTTTATTACTTCATTAATATCTTGAGGAACAACTCCGTAACCTATAACATTTGAAGATGCCATATTTCGACTCCAAGATATAGCTGAATCAATCACTAATGCTTTAGCAACTTCCCTACTAAATCCCACTTTATGTATTAGGTATGCAATCTTCCTCGTAATCCAAGGTGCCGCAAATGAAGTTCCCTTAACAAAACCTTCTCCTAAAGGGAAACAGACCCTAATTCTATCTATGCCATCTCCACCATAATAACTAACATCCGGTTTATTAAAGAAAGATAGAACTTTACCTATTCTGGAATATGAAGCGGGCATATTTTCCCTATTTACTGCGTTAACGATAAGTGAATTTATTGAATCTGCTGGTGCTCCAATTAACATTGGGCCATTCGAGTCTGATGGTTTATTTGTTCCAGCAACAACAAATATAACATCATAATCATATTGAATTTTATCCAATATTGCCGCCTCAGGAGAGATAAAATCTTTATGAATTTCAAGTGCAGAACCAAGAGACAAATTCCAAACTTTAATTTCTCTATTTTCAGCAACTATCTCTTTTATATGTTTCATAATAGTAAAGGAACTAAATTGTTTACTTGTAGCAACACCAAAATGTTTGACTCTGAAACGACCACAATTATCATCAATATCCGGATTAAGTGAAGCCCCATCAACAATTATAGATGATACGCTAGTTCCATGCTCATAATCACTTGATATTTTTTCAATTTGATTATCAACTCTATCTTCATATTTTACCCATTTAGAAAAATAAACACTCTCATCAAACAATGTATCAATAACACCGATGATAGGTTCATTGGAAGGGTCTGGAATTGATAATATTTGGCTCGAATTCGCATCATCAAAATCTAGAATATCTAATTGAGATAAATCCACTGTTGCCATAGATATTAGATATGGAGCTTTTTCCATTATTAAGGTAATCTCATCTGGAGTTAATAAAATAGTTGAATCATCTATTACTCTATTGCTGGAAATTTCTAAGCCCAATCTACGAAGTAGTTCAGACGTTTGTAGTTCCGTTTTAAACACACTAACAATTGACCGTTGTTCTGAATCAATTTTTGCTTCTGGAACGGTGAACTTT
>JAGZLX010000023.1 GCA_018364485.1 Granulicatella adiacens | reverse complement strand
AGGCTCTTTAGAAATGAAAATTGTTGAATTAGAAGTTCACTGTTTCGCGAACTTTAGCTTCAATATCGCTAGCATTTGGTAACCAGTCGTTTTCTGCTTGACCAAATGGGAAGATTGTATCTGGAGCTGCAACACGTCCGATTGGAGCTTCTAAACTTAAGATTGCGCGTTCAGAAATTTCAGACATTACCATTGCGCCGATACCAGCTTGACGTTGTGCTTCTTGAACAACAACTACGCGACCAGTTTTTTCAACTGAAGCTAAGATTGTGTCTAAGTCTAATGGAGAAACAGTACGTAAGTCGATAACTTCTACTGAGATTCCTTCTTTTTCTAAGTTTTCAGCAGCTTTAACAGCTTCACGAACCATTGCACCGTAAGTAATTACAGATACGTCTTTACCTTCACGAGTTACTGCAGCTACTCCTAGAGGAACTGTGTATTCTCCTTCTGGAACTTCTTCACGGAATGAACGGTATAATTTCATGTGTTCTAAGTAAACAACTGGGTCGTTGTCACGAATAGCTGAAATTAATAATCCTTTTGCATCGTATGGGTTTGAAGGGATAACCACTTTCAAACCTGGAGATTGAGCTACTAAACCTTCTAAGTTATCTGAGTGTAATTCAGGTGTGTGTACCCCACCACCAAATGGTGAACGGAATACGATTGGCATGTTACGAGTTCCACCCATACGGTAACGTGTACGAGCTGCTTGAGCTACCACGCTATCCATTACTTCGAATACGAATCCGAAGAATTGGATTTCAGGAACTGGACGGTAACCTTCTAAAGCTAAACCGATTGCTAAACCACCGATACCAGATTCTGCTAAAGGAGTGTTGAACACGCGGTCTTCACCGAATTCATCTTGAAGCCCTTGAGTTGCACGGAAAACCCCACCGTTTTTACCAACGTCTTCCCCGAAAATTAGGACATTTTCATCACGTTTTAATTCAACAGCCAATGCATCAGTGATGGCTTGAATCATTGTCATTTGTGCCATAATTATTTATTCTCCTTTGCTTTAAAGTATTCGATTTGTTCTTTAATAACGTTTGTTGGTTCTTCAAACATTGTTTCTAAGAAGAATGAAACTTTTTGTTTAGGTTGTTTGTCAGCCTCTTTAATAGCTTCTTTGATTTCTTCTTTAGTTGCTTCAATTACTTCGTTTTCTTTTTCTTCTGACCATAAGCCTTTAGCTGTTAGGTAGTTACGGAAACGAATTAATGGATCTTTCTTAGCCCATTCATCTTGAATTCCTTCTGGTTGGTAACGAGTTGGGTCGTCACCTGATAATGTATGAGGACCATAACGGAAGCAGATTGTTTCGATTAACACAGGACCGTTTCCAGCAACTGCGTATTCACGAGCTTTTTTAGTTACAGCGTAAACTGCTAATGGGTCCATACCATCCACTTGGATACCAGGGATACCAGCAGCAACTGCTTTTTGAGCTAATGTTGGAGCAGCTGTTTGTAACTCACGAGGAGTTGAAATTGCCCAACCGTTATTTTGAATGAAGAATACTGCAGGAGCTTGGTATGCACCAGCGTAGTTAATACCTTCATAGAAGTCCCCTTGTGAAGATCCTCCATCACCAGTATAAGTCACTGCAACATTTTTCTTACCACGTTTTTTAAGACCTAAAGCAACACCGGCTGCTTGAACATATTGAGCACCAATGATGATTTGTGGTGGTAAAGCTTTTAATGATTCTGGGTACATGTTACCTGCAACATGTCCACGAGACCATAAGAATGCTTGTGATAATGGTAAACCGTGTTTTACTAATTGTGGTACATCACGGTAACCTGGTAAAAGAACATCGTCTTTTTCAAAAGCTTTGATCGAAGCTAATTGTGAAGCTTCTTGTCCAGCTGTTGGAGCGTAGAAACCTAAACGTCCTTGACGGTTTAATGTAGTTGAACGTTCGTGTAAAATACGTGACCATACCATGTCAGTCATTAATTGAACTAACTCATCGTCAGATAAATCTGGTACTAAGTCAGGATTTACAACTTTTCCTTCTGCGTCTAACACTTGAACCATTTCGAAGTTCGTGTTACTTGGTGTGAAAAGTGCATCGAGATTGAATTTTTTCTTCGTTGCCATACTTCTTTTTTCCCCTTTTCTATAAGAAATTGTGCTTAACAGACAAAACAGGTAGTTAGAACTGTACTATTCCCTCTGCTATCGTATAATAATTTAACAAACTTTTGTGAAATATGCAAGCAAAGAAGACTTTATAGAGCGTTTCTGATAACTTTGTGAAAAAACTCCCACTATCTTACGCTAAATAAAGTCTTCTTTTATTCTGATTTGTTCAATCGTTTTTCTGTTTTCAGTATTTTTCAGTAACTATTTTCTTGATTTTCACAATGAAACTGTACTAGTCTGTTGACGGGAACTGTACTAATATTTTAAAACAGTTTTAATTGTTTATAGAGTCTATTTGTATTTTCAAGATGTGAAACGGTAAGACCTATCAGCCTTATCGGGCGTTCTTCCATCATTTCCTCAAACAACTGCAGTGCTAACGAATAGATTTCATCTTGTTTGTTAAAATAATCGCGCACTGTAACACTCTTTGTCATTGTATTAAATTCCAAATCTCGTAGTTTCAACGTAATGGTTCTACTAGCAAGACTCCTCTTCTTCAACATCTGTTCCAACTCTTCTGCGAAATCCTTCAAATATCCTGTTAGTATTCCATGGTCCGTTGTATCCTTAATTAACGTACGCTCGGTCCCGATGGATTTTCGTTCCCGATGAAGCGTCAATTGATCGTTCGACTCCCCACGCACTTGCAAGTACAATCGTGGCCCAAGATTGCCGAATTTTTGTTCCAGCTCTTCTTTCGATAACGGAAAGAGATCTTCTCCTGTTAAAATCCCTGCCTGTTTTAATTTCTCTGCACTCACTTTTCCTACTCCATAGAAATCTTCGATAGGAATATTACGAATAAACTCTTTAGCGTTCTCTGGTGTAATGACCGTCACTCCAGAAGGCTTATGATAGCCTGATGCCATTTTTGCAAGGAATTTATTAAAGGACACTCCTACGGAACAAGTCAATCCAACTTTCTCATAAACATCCTTTTGAATCGCATGGGCAATCATAGTCGCAGAAGTCATGGCCTTCTTATTATCAGTGACATCTAAATAAGCTTCATCAATTGAAAGTGGTTCAATCAAATCCGTGTAGGTCCGAAATACTTCATGCACCTGAGCAGAAACTTCTTTATACAAATCATATCGTCCAGGCGTGAGGATAGCTTGTGGACAAAGTTTCATCGCTTTGGCAGTCGGCATAGCAGAACGCACGCCAAAAGCTCTCGCCTCATATGAACAAGTAGACACAACTCCGCGATGGTTTGGTTTCCCACCGACAATTACAGGCTTTCCTCTCCACTCAGGATGGTCCCTTTGTTCCACTGATGCGAAAAACGCATCCATATCGACATGTAAAATCTTTCGCATCATACCCCCACTTTCTACTCATTTCTCATTTCTATCTTATCGATTTTCTGCTAAAAATAAAAACGGAATGCACATTAGCATCCCGCTCTGTCTTTATTCATTATTGGATAAACTTCTTTTCCTTACAAAATATCGAATAATTTTTGCAACCACAATTCCATTGGTAATGGCAAATATTCCAATCTGTACAACGCCTGCTCGTTGAATAACTTGTTGCATCCAATCATCCAGTGCTAAGTCTGTAGCGTGTTTTAAAACAGTCACTCCGAACGCTCGAACAACTAGCGTGAGCCAGGCGATACAAAGTAATCCTGCATTTTCAATAATAAATTCAAAGAAGTCATCTGGAAACTTCTTCTTCGCAAATTCCATTCCAAAAATAATTACTAAGATGAGTGCACTAAGAATCACAACATGCCATCCTTGGCTTGTTATAAATGGATTTCCAAAGTTCATCAAATAAGCTGTCAATACTAAATAGAGAATGGTTAAAACAGCGACTATATTATAGTAGATTAACATTATCTTTTTCATCATTATCCCTCCATTTCAACGTTTCTTCTATCTACTTCTATTGTACTCCTCCTAAAAGCGGACTTCAATCGGAATTTGGATATTTTAGAGCTAAAAAAGACTGACAAAAAACTTGTCAGTCTTTCATTTGATTATGGATTGTTATTTATCTTCATCTGAGTCTTTTTTCTTAGCGAAGACTAATACGCCAACTGCCGCAACTACTAGTAATGCACCAATCACCATATAGATTGTTTGGTTGCCTGTACCTGTATTTGGAAGTTCTTCTACTGTTGTTGTCGTTGTTGGTTCTTCAACCGTTGTTACAGTAGTCTCTTCAGTTGTTGTAGTTGTTGTAGTTGTTGTAGTTGCTTCTTCCTCTTTAGGAGTGTCTTTCACGTGTAAGATACTTTCGTTTTGACCAAGTGTCACTGTATATTCTGTTTCGTCTAATTCGTAACCTTCTGGAGCAGTTTTCTCTTTAATCTTGAATTCTTTTCCAGCATATTTTTCATCGAATTGTGGAGAAACAGCATGACCTTCTTCGTCTGTAGTTACTTCAACCGTATTTCCATCTGGATCTGTAATCACATATACAGCACCTGCTACAGGATTCAATGTTTTAGTATCCACTTTACTTACTTTAACAGTATAAGCGCTTGTTGCTTCGATTGTACCTGAGAAAAGTGAAGTGGCACTGGCTGTAAATGTTGTTTCAGTCGTATTTGTACGACGAGTGACTGGTGTACCATCTGCTTTTGTTACAGAAACCATGTTTTGAACTTTACTTCCATCGTTTGGAGTTGTTGTGTCATAAGTGACATAGTATTTTTTAGTTCCATCTTTGAATGTGATTGTAAAGTTAGTATAGTTTTCATTCCAGTTTACTGTGTAGTCAGTTCCTTCTACTAATTGTACAAAATCGCCTTCTTTACCAGAAGTTGATTCTGTCATTGAAGGAGCGTTGTATACCACTAATGATTCTGGAATATATTGAATTGAAGCAGTAGACGGGTCACTTGGTAATGTATCTGTTAAAACTAAGTTATCCCCTAAGTTTTCACCGCTAGTATTCACACGCACTTTCCATTCAGAAACATATTGGCCAGAAGCTTTTGAACCTGCAGCTTCTAATTTTGCTGATGTCCATGCTTTATTAGCTGCTTGCCCACCAATTTTTGCAAAGTTTTCTTTGCCAATTGGATCTGTTTCTTCTGAAAGAGTTTGAACATTATACGTTTGTGTAATCGTTGTTTGCATTGAAGGTGAGTCAAAAGTTACAGGTTGATTAGATACATTCTTTTTATATAAGAAGTTTAAAGCCAAAGTTCCTTTGACCTCTTTAACTGTATCCGCACCCTTTGCTGCTAAATATTGGTCAAGGTTCTTCAAGGTTACTGTAATTGTTCCACCTTGGTTATCTCCGTGCCCTTCAAAATGTGCATCTGCAATTGGAACATTCGTTGCTAAATCCACTAATTCCACATCATGATTATCGTAGAATGTAATCTCAGCAGGCACTTCTAATTTAAAGAAATCACCATTTTGAATATCGCCATTGTAATGCTCTAAGTCGAATACCGCTCTTAATTTATAGGCTCTATTTGTAAGGATTTGATAGACTCCATTTGCATCGGGACTTAATTTTGTATCCGATTGATCAAGAAGTTCTAATCCTGAAATTACATTCTGCAGTTCTTTTGCTTCAGCTGCTTTTGCCGAAGTATTTCCGAAAAACACCAATGATAAAATCACCAATAAAGTTGCGAATAAACCAAACCATTTACTCTTTTGCTTCATATAAACCCTTCTCTCTTTAAACCGTTTTCATTATCGTACCATAAACTTCATACTAAAGGCAAAAAAATAGAGCAAGTGGGAAGATTCCACTTACTCTACGCGCCAATCAATCGGTGTTTGACCTGTTTTTTCTAAAAATGCATTAATTTGACTAAATGGTTTACTACCAAAGAAACCACGGTATGACGATAACGGACTTGGATGCGGTGCCTTCAAAATCAAATGATTCGGATTGGTAATCAGCTTTTCTTTCGATTGTGCTGGTTTCCCCCACAATACAAATACAATTGGATGGTCACTTTGATTTAGAGAAGAAATAACAGCATCGGTAAAAGTTTCCCACCCTTGACCGCGATGGCTGTTAGCTTCATGCGCGCGAACGGTTAAAACCGTGTTAAGGAGTAACACTCCTTGTTTTGCCCACGCAGTTAAATCTCCACTCTTGGCAACTGGAATCCCTAGGTCGCTTTCAAGTTCCTTATAAATATTGAGTAATGAAGGTGGCAAGGCGATTCCTTTTTGAACAGAGAAACTAAGCCCATGTGCTTGGTTGACACCATGATAAGGATCTTGACCAAGAATGACTACTTTCACGTTATCAAACGGTGTGAGTTCGAGTGCTTTGAAGACATTTTCCGCAGCTGGAAACACTTTATGATGGTTTCGCTCACTTTGTTCAAACGAACGTACTGCATGGAAATACTCTTTTTCCTTTTCTCCGCCAATGACATCATGCCATGTTGTCATAGAGTTTCCTCTTTTCTCTCGTAGATTTCAAACGTATGCGGATAGACGTTTTTCTCGTCCACTTCTCCTTCGTGTGATTTCACTTTGATAAAATCATCCCACGGAAAATCGGTTGGGAAATACGTATCCCCTTCAAATGTATGATGGATTCGTGTGCAGTAAAGCAGTTCCACATGGTCTTTTAAGAGACGATAGACTTCTGCACCACCACACACATAAATATCCTCGTGCTTGGCATCTTCGATAATTTCTTGTAAATCAGTTACAACTTCAGCTCCTGGCACTTCATAATCGTTACTTCTTGTTAATAGAATGGTTTGACGCCCTGGAAGCAAGCGGCTCCCCATCCCCTCAAACGTTTTACGTCCCATGAGGATGGTTTGTCCCATTGTCACTTCTTTAAAGAATTTCAAATCATTCGGCAATCGCCAAGGAAGCGTGTTGTCTTTTCCAACAAGCCCTTGTTCATCTTGAGCCCAAATATAAATTAACATCTGTCTCCTCCAGCATTACACGGCAATCGGTGCTTTAATCGTTGGATGTGGATTGTATCCTTCTACAATCACATCATCAACATCGATATCAAACATTGATTTTTCAGGATGTTTTAATACAAGTGTTGGTAATTCTCTTTCTTCACGTGCTAATTGCGTTTCTACTTGTTCCATATGGTTTAAGTAAATATGCGCATCCCCTAAAGTATGAACGAATTCACCAACTTCTAAGCCTACTTCGTTTGCGATTAAATGTGTTAATAACGCGTAACTTGCAATATTGAAAGGCACTCCTAGGAACACATCCGCACTACGTTGGTATAATTGGCAGCTTAATTTACCATCAGCAACATAGAATTGGAACATTGTGTGGCATGGAGGAAGCGCCATGCTAGGCACATCTTCTGGATTCCATGCTGAAACAATCATACGACGTGAATCTTGAGAATTCTTCAATAAGTTCAGTAAGTCTGCGATTTGGTCAATCGTTTCACCCTTTGTTGTTTTCCAGTGACGCCATTGTGAACCGTAAATATTACCAAGTTCTCCGAACTCAGCCGCAAACGCATCATCCGTTAAAATTTTCTCACAGAAGTCTTTCTTCACTTCTTGGTATACTTCATTGAACGCTTCGTCTTGCAAGCAACGACGTCCAAAGTCTGTCATATCAGGACCAGTGTATTTTGGAGAAGAAACATAACGCTCAAACGCCCATTCATCCCAGATATGGTTATTATGTTCTAATAAGTATTTGATATTTGTATCTCCGTGTAAGAACCATAGTAACTCGCTCTTAATTAAACCGAACGCCACACGTTTTGTTGTTAAAAGAGGAAACCCTTTTTGAAGATCAAAACGCATTTGGTATCCGAACACACTCTTTGTACCTGTCCCAGTACGGTCTGTTTTAATCGTTCCTTCTTCTAAAATCTTTCTTAGTAAGTCTTTATATTGTTTCGTCATATCTGTTCCTTTCTTTAATTCCCTGCTAGTTCTGCTAAATATTCCCAACGTTCATAAGCCGCACTTGCCGCTTCTTCGGTCTTATCTAATTCTTCTTGTAATTCTTGTAGTTTGGCAAAATCTTGTGCATGGACACTCATTTTCTCTTGCAAGAATTCTAGTTTTTCTTCGAGTTCCTGAATGGTCTCTTCTATCGTCTCCCATTCTTTCTTCTCTTGATACGTCATCTTCTTAGCCGGAGCTGCTTTTGGCGCCTCCACTTTTGGCCCTTCTGCCTTAGGAGTTTCCACCGCCACTTTTGCTAGTGATTTCTCCTGTTCTAAATACTCACTCATCGATCCATAGAACAGTTCAGTTTGCCCTTCGCCTCGGATGACAAATAATTGGTCGACCGTCTTGTCTAAGAAGTAACGGTCATGGGATACGATAAGGACCGCTCCATTAAACGACTCTAAGAAGTCCTCGAGTACGGTTAATGTATCAATATCCAAGTCGTTGGTTGGTTCGTCTAATAATAACACATTTGGTTTTGTCATTAATAAGCGAAGTAAGTAGAGTCGTCTTCTCTCTCCTCCAGACAATGTATGGATATAAGCCCCATGTAAATGTCTTGGGAATAAGAATGTCTCTAGTAATTCTGAGATGGAAGCTACTTCTCCGTTTTCACGTTTAATTTCTTCCGCTTCTTCTCGTAAATATTGAATGAGCTGTTTATCCATTGGGATATCTTCATCTTGTTGTTTGTAGTATGCGATGCGAATAGTCTCACCGATAACAAACTGGCCACTATCAAATGGAATCTGTCCGGCAATGGCATTTAGGAAAGTAGATTTTCCAACACCATTCACTCCAGCAATCCCGACACGCGCTTGACTTTGAATAATCCAATCTAGATTCTTCACGATTTGTTGTCCATTAATCGAAAGACTGACATCTTCCATTTGGAAGACACGTTTCCCAATACGCGCTTGGTCAAATTCCATCACCAATTTATCTTGAGAAGTCGTCTGTTTCACTTCTTTTTCTAACGCTTCAAAACGATGAATACGTGCTTGTTGTTTCGTTGAACGAGCCTGCGCCCCTTGACGCATCCATTCTAATTCACTCAAGTACAATCGTTTTTGCTTCTGACTCATTCGTGCCGCGATTTGTTCTCTTTGGCTTCGTTGTTCTAAGTACGACTCATAGTTTCCTTCGTAGGCTTCGATTCGGCCATTTACCAATTCAAACATATGAGTCACCGCACGTTCTAGGAAGTATCGGTCGTGAGTCACAAGCATCATCGCGCCTTTATAATTGGCTAAATAGCCTTCTAGCCATTCGATGGCTTCTAAGTCTAAGTGGTTGGTTGGTTCATCGAGCAATAGTAAATCCGGTTCTTCCATCAATACTTTTGCAAGTCCTACACGCTTCTTCTGTCCACCAGAGAGCGTTCCAACTTTTTTCTGGATGTCTGTGAGTCCCATTTTTTGAAGAATAGTCTTAATCTGAACTTCTACTTGCCATCCATCGATTTCATTCATCTTTTGTTCTAAGACGCTGTATCGTTTTGTGAGGCTTTCTGAAGTTGGATTTTCACGTAATTGTTCCACTACTTCTTCATAGTCATGAACGACCTTTAATGTTGGATGGTCTCCTTTATATAGGGCTTCGAAAATTGTATCCTCGTCATCTAATTCTGGTTGCTGAGACAAGTATCCAATTCTATAATCGTTAGACGTTGTGATGTCTCCTGATTCGGCAAAATCAACTCCTGCAAGAATAGATAATAATGTACTCTTACCAGTCCCGTTTTGACCGATTAAGCCTACGTGTTCTCCTTCGTTAATAATAAAGGATACATCTTCTAATAATGATTTCGCACCATAAGATTTTTTCAAATGATCGACTCTAAAATCTTTCATGCAAACTCCTTTCAAGTCTCTTAATATAAGCCATTAATTTTCCCATTGTCATCAACACTAATCCCAAGTGCTGCTGGAACTTTAGGAAGTCCTGGCATCGTTAAAACTGTTCCAGTTAACGCTACAATAAATCCAGCACCGAGTTTTGGAATCAATGAACGAATCGTGATTTCAAAGTTTTCTGGACGCCCTTTTAACTTGGCGTTGTCTGAGAATGAATACGGTGTTTTCGCAATACATACGTTTAAATGATTCCATCCAGCCTCTTCAATCTCTTTCAATTGTTCTAATGCTTCAGGTGTATAGTTCACCTTCATGGCTCCATAAATATTCTTAGCGACTGCATCGATTTTTTCTTGAATCGGTTGAGTCTCTTGATAAGTTGGATGAAAAGCAGCTTTGCCACTTTCACAGAGTTCAACAACTTTCTGCGCTAATTCAATACCTCCCTTGGAACCTTTTCCCCATACCTCAGTCATGATACAAGGAACTCCAAACTCCTGACAAAGCGATGCAAAGAGTTCTTGTTCTGCTTTTGTATCCGTTACAAATTCATTCAGCGCTACCACTACAGGTAAGCCATACTGTTGAACATTCTCAATATGTTTCGCTACGTTCTTAAATCCTTCGCGAACCGCTTCAAGGGATTCTCCTTGCGCTAATTCTTCAAGAGATAATCCGCCATGCATCTTCGTTGAACGAATGGTCGCTACTACTACGACTGCATCGGGACTCTTCCCAAGAACTGGCACCTTAATATCCAGGAACTTCTGAGCACCAAGGTCGGCCCCAAAACCTGCTTCTGTCACAGTATAATCTGCCAATGTTAAGGCCATTTTCGTCGCGATAACACTATTACATCCATGCGCAATATTGGCAAATGGTCCGCCATGAACAATGGCTGGCGTTTCTTCTAAAGTTTGAACAAGGTTTGGCTTCACGGCTTCTTTCATAAGGGCCGTAATAGCTCCTTCTACTTGTAAATCCGCTACTGTCACTGGTTTTCCATTTACATCAAACGCCACTAAAATTTGCGATACACGACGCTGCAAGTCTTTTAAGTCACTTGCTAAACAAAGCACCGCCATCATTTCGGTTGCAACCGTAATATCAAAACCGTCCTTGCGAGGCACCCCATTTATCGGACCACCAAGTCCAATTTCAATTTGGCGTAACGAACGGTCATTCAAATCGAGCGCTCGTTTCCACAAAATGCGGCTTGTATCGATTTGTAGCTCATTTCCTTGGTGAATGTGATTGTCAATGATTGCAGATAACAGGTTTGTCGCCGTTGTTAAGGCGTGCATGTCCCCTGTAAAATGCAGGTTGATTTCTTCCATTGGAACAACTTGCGCATATCCTCCACCAGTGGCTCCACCTTTGAGTCCAAGAGTTGGCCCTAGAGATGGTTCACGTAGCGCAATCGCTGTTTTCTTTCCAATCGCTGTTAGTGCATCCCCAAGTCCCACTGTTACAGTAGACTTCCCTTCTCCGGCAGGAGTCGGATTCATCGATGTGACTAAAATGAGTTTCCCAAAATTCTCCGGGTTATGAATGTCATTCTTATCAATCTTTGCCTTGTATTTCCCATAAGGCTCAACTTCATCAGGCGTTAAATTGAGTTTCTCAGCAATCACCGAAATAGGTTGCATTTGGTTTTCTTGTGCAATTTCAATATCTGTTTTCATGACATCACCTCGCTTCATGCATATTCGTTTTATTATACCATAATTTAATGCAAAAAAAGAATGAGGATGCAAAACCATCCTCATTCATCTCATCTATCATTAATCTTCTTTTTTCTTGAAACCTAATACCCCAAAACCGCTAAATAGGAATGCAGCTGCTGCACTTAGTAGTGAGTCTGCCGTTCCTGTATTTGGAAGTTGTGGTGCTGGAGTTGCTGGAACTTCCGGTGTCACAGGTACTTCTGGAGTTGTTGGCACTTCTGGAGTTGTTGGCACTTCTGGAGTCGCAGGTTCTACAGGAAGTGCTGAAATAATCGCATATTTATTCACTGTTACACTTGGAGCTTCTGGTTCTGTTGGCTCACTTGGTTTCACTGGTTCTTCCCCTGGTGGTTGAGGGAAAGCAATGTTGGTATTAATCGCAAACCAATAAACTGTATTGAGGCCAACTGAATTTCCTTGGACCGAGAATGTATAGTGGTTATCGTACAAACGAAGTGCTCCACTTCCCCAATAGAAGTTTGGGGCTGTTTCATCATCCCAACCTTTTACATTTCCCATATCATTCCCATTGAATTTTGAACCATGTTCTAAGTATTGGTTGTCATTCACAGAATAGATTTCACCATTTTGCTCGCTTACAGAAGAACCTGGAATCGGAATAAATTTGTTGCTTCCAACACTCATTTTTTCAATATGTTTTGTATCATCCCAAGCCCATTTTGTTTCACCGTTTTCTGTATAACGAATGCCGTTATAATGGTTCAAACTGTTTACAGCAATAATTGAGTTTCCATTGTAAACGGCTTGGACTTCATTTCCAGCTGCGTCATAGTAATGATCCACAACTTTGATTGTTAATGGATTTGCAGAATCCGTGCTATCTCCTACTACAATTGTTTTAGCTGGGTCACGATAAACATTCGCAATGATCTTTCCTGAATTACCAGGTGCACTTGTAACTGTAAATTCACGGACGATTTTAGCAATGGCTGTATCTTTAAAGCGTGAATTTGACAGATTTGTACTTGTCACGGTCATAGTTTTACCGACTTCAAGAGCAACCCACGCATCGTCTGTATCTGAATATGGATTTGTTGTTGTCAGATACTCCGCTTTTACTTTGTCACCGTCAAATCGAGCTAAGTAGTCTGATTGGTTTAAGGCATCTACCCCTGCTTGTGTTAGATAGTTGACATCCCCACTCACTACCGTATGCGCATCAGGTTCTGTCTTTAACGTTAATTCTTGTAATGTATTAATAACGCCGGCATCTGTACCGTCCGCAATTTGCTTTTGGTACTCTTCATATGCGGCTTTCTTTTCGTCGTATTGAGCTTTTTTGATGTTGTATTCTTTCAACTCTTCATCATATTGCTTCTTTTCTTCCGCGTATGTTGCTTTATCTTCTTTATACTTATTCACTACTTGTTCAATCTCAGCAGCCTTTTCTTCTTGAGCTGCTTTAACTTGTTCTTCATTTAAATTCGTAATCGTTTCTGAACTTTCATTAACGGTTACACCTTCCGTTTTTGCATTGTCGATGGCTGTCTTCAACGTGTCTGAATTTTCAATAGCTTTCGTTGTTGTCGCAAGAGTTTCCTCTGCCGCTACCACTTCATCTGCCGAAACCGTATCCGCTGTGAAAACACTGTTTACAAACAAGAACACACTAGCTGTTGCTACAAAGCCACATAATCCAAATGCTTTTGATTTTTTATATCCAACTGTTGTCGATTGATGTTTAAACATAAACTTTCCCCTTTAATGAAATAATTGACTTAATCATACACCTGAAACAATTTATTTTCAACTCTTTTTCATCGGTTTTCCTTAGTTTTCGCAAATTCTTCTTAATCCACCTTAAGCCTCTCTACCACAACAAAAAAGCCGTATGGCATTGCCATACGACTTTAATCATTTAAATTATTTTTTCTTTTTAGAAACAGCTAAACCAAGACCAGCAAATAATGTTGCTAAACCAGTTGTGATCGCAGTTGTTGCAACCCCAGTATTTGGTAATTCTTTTTGTTTTGGTTCTTCTGGAGTAGTAGTTGTTGTTGTTACTTCAGTAGTTTCTTCTGTTGTTTCTTCAGTTGTTGTTGGTTGAGAAATCTTTCTATACCAGTGGATACGATTTCCTTCACGATCTTTTTCCGTGCTTACAAATTCATATCCATCGATAGTTGCTGGATCTTTCCAACCTCTATCAGTTGCTTTAATCGATTCTTTTGTATCGATATCCTTGTAATCTGTCACAAGTGAATCCAATACTAATTGTGCACTTGTAGAGTCACTAATAATACGATAGATATAGATTCCTTTAGAATCTTTACCATCAATAGTAGCTGTAGCCACTGTTGAAACATCATATTGCATTTTTTCGATATCAATTTTAGATTTGTCGATGATATTCACACGATCTTTACCGATACGGAAGAATACTCCTAATTCCTTAGGAACATCTCCTGAAATCATTTCAAGCGTGATTTTCTTAGCTGTAATAGAAGTAACTTTGAATGTTGGCTCTACACCAGTTGGGAAGATATAAGCTCCATATTGGTTCACGTCATATGAACTATATACTGGTAAGATAAAGCTAGATTTAAATGTTTCTCCAACTTTAAGTGCAGTATCCCCACTTGTTTTCCACTCAATTCCTGAAGCATCGTTGAATTCAAGTTCAACAGTTGAACCAACCTTCATTCCTTCTCTTCCACGAACTTGGATTTCTGAACTTGTTTCATATGAACCATCTTCGTTGAACTTAATCGTATTTCCAGAAGGTGGCATGTGAATTGAGTTTGTTTCTGTCGCAAATTTCTCTACTTTTGGAATATCTACTGTGCTCGTTACAGAAGAATCTCCCACTTTAATCACTTGGTTTAAAGTGTAGTTTTTATTCGCAATAACAGCTCCGTTATAAGCGTTATCTGATTTAATTGTGAACTGTGCTTGTTTCAACACATCAGGTTTTACCGCTTCAACTGCTTTTGTAAATGTGATTTTTAATGTAGCACGTGTTGATTCCAATTCAGCTTGTTCCATTTGAGCTTTGTCGTTCGATCCTTGACGAGCTTTATTAATGTTTTCGAAGGATACAATTTTAATGGTTCCAATTTTCTTTCCTTCATAAATAACATCTTTACCCTCTAATGAACCTAATACAGCTACGTTTTCTAACGTAATTGTTACATAGTCGCCTTCTTTCACATCGTCATCTGTTAGAGAAACAGCGATATCTACGTCAGTGTAGTATTCATAATATTTAATATCATGATTTTTAATTGTACCTGTTACTTTGGCATTTGCTTCTTTAGCAGCACGCGTTGGAGCCGCAGTAGTTGCTTCTGTTGTAGCTTCAGTCGTTGCAGTAGTCGCTTCTGTTGATGCTTCTGTTGTTGCTGCAGCAGCTGTAGTCGCTTCTGTAGTCGTTGTTGCATCTTCCGCAAAAACTGATTTATTCGCTTGGAATGCTGTTAATAAAACACCACAAGACGAGATTGCTAAGATAAGTTTTCCAATTTTACGAATTGATTGTTCTTTTTTCATCCAATCTTTCCTCCATAAACACTTTAGTTAGAATTATTTTACTATAAGTTTGTACAATTTACAACTAAAGAATTCACAATTAATTCGAAAAGTGTTTTCATAATTTTCATTTATTTCCAAAAGAAAGAACAGTAGCTTAATACTACTGCTCTACTCCATGTTGAACTTTATTTTTAAACATATAATACGCAATCATGAGCGGCACCATCGAACCAAACCATGCCATTGGGTTCGCAACCGTTGCTCCGACGAAGCCATACATATTTGATAGAACGACCGCTGCTACAGAACGCATGATGAGTTCCATAATTCCAGCCAATGTCGGTGTGAAAGTTTTCCCTACGCCTTGTAAAGTGTAACGATAAATAAAGAGTAATGAAAGGAAACCATATGTTGTCCCGTTTGTAAGGAAGAATAGTCGCCCTAATTCAACGACTTCCTCATGCCCTTCTCCAACGAAAGCGCGAATAAGAATCGGGCTAAAGAGATTTAAAATAATCCCAATGCCAATCGCAAATGTTAAAGACAACTTGATACATTCACGTACACCAAGCCAGATTCGATCATATTTCTTTGCACCATAGTTTTGTGCAGAATAGGTCGCCATCGTCACTCCGAATGACATCATTGGAAGAATCGCTAGCTGGTCAATCTTTTGCGCTGCCGTATGCGCCGCCACCGAAGTCGGTCCTAATTGATTTAATGCGATTTGAACCATAATCGTTCCAATGGCAATAATCGATGCTTGGAATGCCATCGGAAATGAAATACGACAATGTTCTCTAATATTTTGCTTTGTCGCTACAAGGTCAGCTCTTGTTAATCTTAACACTGGAATTTTCTTCCAAATATAAACCACGCAGGCTACTGCTGAGAAGATTTGCGAAAGAACCGTTGCATATCCTGCTCCTTCAACTCCCATTCCAAAGACTGCAATGAAGAGAATATCCAGAACGATATTCATCACACAAGCCATAACAAGGAAATACAATGGTGTTTTTGCATCCCCGATAGAACGGAAAATGTTAGATAATAAATTGTAAGCCATTGATGAGAAAATACCGCCAAAGATGACGATTAAATAATCATAGGCCCCATCAATAATCTCGGATGGTGTCTGCATGATTTCCAGAATTTGACGACAGAAAATCATACTAAGGGCGGTTAAAACAATAGCCGTAGCAATCGATATTAAAATAGAAACGTAAAAACTATGCTTCACGCCTTTGTAATCCTTGGCTCCAAACCGTTGCGCTAACGGAATCGCAAGACCAGCTGTTAATCCTGTTGCAAACCCGATAATTAGAAACACAATACTTCCAGTAGAACCAACTGCGGCTAGCGCATGCACACCAATCGTTCGACCTACAATAAAAGTATCGGCCATATTATATAATTGCTGGAACAAGTTACCGATTAACAATGGGATTGTAAAATTCCAAATCAGTTTTAACGGTTTCCCACTTGTCATATCTTTTGCCATCAGACACCCTCCTCTTCAAAAAATTAGCAAGTAACAGTATAAAACATTCAAGTGGAAATGAACAGTAGTTTTGAAAAATTTCTTTTAAGAAAACGTCTTCTATGCTAAAATAGGACTGAAAAGAGGCGAATGTTATGGCAGATTTTGATAAAAATAGAATTGCAAAAATGCAACAATACTTAACAGATGTAACAGACCCTGAATTTAAAGGGAGCGCCACCGACAGAAATGTCGCCATGGCCGAATTATTCAATTACTATCATTCAGATTGGAAAGCTGATGCAAGTCACTTCGTCGATCAAAACCTTGAACTCTTCGACGACGAAAAAATGCAAATGCTCTTCAGAAACTCAAATGCGGGACGTAAATCCCCACACACCATCATCCGACAAGAATCAAAAAGTAAGTACAAGAGACCTATGCGACCGGGTGAAGACTAGGCAGAAAGACAGAAGACAAGAAAAACCTCACAGTGTGAGGTTTTTCTGCTTCGTAGTCTTTCGTCCGCAAAGTTTATTAGACTTTCTTGAATCGCGAGCGATGAAAAGAAAGTCAATAAACCACTGCGCGATGTGAGCTCGTCTTAAACCACTGCACATCCCCTTGAATGCACCATGAAAATTATCATATATGATAATTTCACTATACGTATTTATCTGACAGAATTTATTTTATCGCACCAAATAATCCCCACATCTGTGGGGATTTTTCCTTATCGAATACCTAACGCAATTCGTGCATAGCGTGACATTCTATCTGGGCTCCACGCTGGATACCAAACCAATTTCACATCAATTGTTTTCACTTCTTCAATCTCTGCTAACGCACGATGAATCTCATCTGTAATAATATCCGCTAGCGGGCAACCCATTGTTGTCAGTGTCATATCCACTTGGCAATGCCCTTCTTCATTCAAGTCCACTCGGTAAATCAGTCCAAGATTTACAATATCAATTCCAAGCTCCGGGTCAATCACTGTTTCTAAGGCTTCTAGAATCTTCTCTTGCATTACTTCTGCAGCATTTTTATTTTCTTCTGTCATCTTCTACTCTCCTATTGAAATACTCTTTGGAAAAAGTCAGCAACATCTTCAAACACTTGATGTGGCACAATATGCCCTTGACCTGGTGTTTCATGCCACTCTACATTTTTCGCATATGGTTCGTCTTTAATGGTTTCATAAAATTCTTTATTTAATTCATACGGCACTTTATCATCCGCTGTTCCATGCCATAAGAATAATGGACGATTATTAATACGTTCCGGATGTTTCGCAAGCGCCATCGCATCTAAGAAGGCTTTATTCTTTTCAATCTCAGCTTCTAGCGCGTCACATTGCTCCTGTGTAGCTCCTGTCATCCAAACCGATGAAATTGTCCATTTAGCAAAACGAGCAGGATCCGCATTTCCCATTAAACTTGCCGCTGCTGTAATATCTGGATATTGATTGAATAAGGCATATGTTGAAATACCACCCATGCTCAAACCAGATACGCCAAATTTCGTTTCATTTAATAGCCCACGACTTCTGAATTCTTCTTTTAAAATAGGAAGTTCTTTAATGTTATTGGCTACAATTTCCCAGATTTCGCCACCAATCAAGCGCACACCACGGTCTCCGTGTAAGTATTGGTCTGGTAAAACAGCACGCATACCGCGTTTTGCTAGCTCTACTCCAATCGTTACGACACGGTCTTTACTACCCGTCCAACCATGATAAAACACAACGATGGGAAGCACTTGGTCTTTCAACGATGCATCTACGACTTCAGCGTATGGGATTCCATTTACTTCACGATAATCAATTTGAATCATAACTTCCTCTTTCTTATTTCATCTAAAATATGGTAAACTTATACAGATATTGTACTTGATGGAAACTTTGAAAACAAGTTTCTGCTTTTAGAAAACCACTTTGAAAGGAGAAAGAATGGAAAAGAAACTCATTGCCATCGACCTTGATGGAACTACATTAAACAACAACTCAGAACTGACACAAGAAACAATCGACACCCTTCATGCCGTGAAAAACTTAGGTCATGAAGTGGCCATTGTCACTGGTCGTCCTTACCGTAATTCAAAACAATATTACGATCAACTAAACCTTGGTGGCCCAATCGCAAACTTTAACGGTGCCCTCTGCCATATTCCAGGAATGCCTGAATGGGATGGAAAATACCACATTACTCTCGATTCAGAATTCGTACTCGACTTAGTAGCCTTTAACAAAACGCTGCCTGTCGATTACTTAATGGTCGAAGGAACAGAGCTTGTGTATTCTGATATGGAGGAACTTCCGGAGTGTCCATATTATCCAAAAGACCAAAAACCAATCGTGATTGGGAAAGATACAAAACTGCAAGAACAACCGACTGCTGTTGCTCTCTTCTCGGATGTTGATAAACAGCCAGAGATTAAATCAAAAATCTTAGACCGCTATGATAACGACATTGAAATCCGTACTTGGGGCGGTAGCTTCCCATGTCTAGAAGTGATTTCACCTGGCATTCATAAGGCTAAAGCTCTTGAGCATTTATCTCGTTACTACGGTATTAAACAAGAAAACATTCTTGCCTTTGGTGACGAAGATAACGATATGGAAATGATTGAATACGCTGGACATGGCGTTGCGATGAAAAATGGAATTGATGAATTGAAAAATATCGCAAATGCGATTACTCCATTCACTAACGACGAAAATGGATTAGCGAAATATTTGAAAGAATACTTTAATCTAAAAGGCGCTTAAGAAAAAAACGATAAGGATATAGACAAAAATGTCTATACACCTTATCGTTTTTTATTTTGCTAAATAGACTGAAATAAATTGACTCACAATCGTGAAGTAAACCAAAACTGATGTTAAGTCATTCACGGTTGTAATAAATGGTCCACTGGCAATGGATGGATCAAAGTTGAATTTATCCAACGCAAATGGAATACATGTCCCTGTTAATGCCGCTACGAAAATCGACGCGAACATCGCAAATCCGATAATCCCACCAAGCACAATATTCCCGAGCCATAAACTCACAATTCCAAACACAACGACCCCAGAAATCAATCCAATTCCTAGACCGGTTGTCCCCTCTTGCACGAGTACTTTCCAGAAAGATTGTTCTTCCTCATGAAGACCAATCTTACGAATCGCAACCGCAAGTGATTGTGTCCCCGTATTCCCGGCAGTACCAGTAATTAATGTAATAAAGATTGCAAAAATACTTGCCTGTTGAATTAACGGCTCATATTGTCTGAAAAGGAACGCCGTCACAGTTCCCATAATGAGAAGTGTCATAATTCCTGGCAAACGGTTGACAATCCCTGCCCACACGCCTTGGTGCGCTTCATCAACGTTTACCCCAGCAAGACCTGAATAGTCGCTGGTCGCTTCTTCTTCGATAACATCTAAGGCATCATCGACGGTGATAATCCCAACTAATGTATTCGTATCATCGACTACTGGAATAGCAAGGAAGTCATAGTCTTTAATCGTTTGGGCTACTTCTTCTTGCGCATCATTCACGTGCACTGTTACGACACGGTCAATCATGATATCTTTGACGAGCTTTTCGTCTGGTTTCACGATTAAGTCTTTTAACGTGAGAATCCCTGTTAAATGATTTTCATCGTCAGTCACATATACATAGTAAATCGTTTCAGCGTCTTCGGCGAAACGTTTTACCGTTGCCATCGCTGTTTTTAAGGTATCTGATTCACGCACGGCGATAAATTCAGTCGTCATCATCGCCCCTGCTGTTTCATCTTCATAGTTTAATAATTGACGGAGTTCACTTGCCGTTTTATGCGGCATCAAGCGTAAATAAGTGCGGACATTTTCTTCTCCTACTTGTTTCAACACGTCTACCGCGTTATCGGAATACATTTCCGCAATCATTCGTGAGACATAAGCTTCGTCCATTTCACTTAAATATTTTTCAACGTCTTCTACATCTTCTTCTAATAGTTCGAACACCATTGCCATTTCTTCAGGAGTCAGAAATTGGTAGGCTAATTTACGTTCTTCCAGCGTTAAACTTAAATAAATTTGCGCTTGGTCGTACGTATGATTCTCAAAGAAAATCTCACGGAATTGTTGTTTATCTTCCGTTGCCAAGGTGTGCTGAATTTGTTCTAAAATATCTTCAAATTCATATACGATTTCGCTCAATGGTGATTCTCCTCTCTTTATTGCTTGTGGGCTTTAATCCACTCATCCATATCTTCAGGGAGTGGCGCCACAACGGTAATTTCTTTTTTCGTCATTGGATGAATAAACGTGAGTGAGTGACAATGCAAGGCTTGACGGTCTAAGATCTCGTCTTTTACCCCACCATATAAATCATCTCCCACAAGTGGTGCCCCTAGCCATGAGAAATGGACACGAATCTGGTGCGTGCGCCCAGTATGTAATAAAATCTCGATAAGGTCCGCTCCAACAAGCGTTTCTTTCTTCCAATATTCGGTTAGCGATGGTTTCCCATCTTCTGATACACAACGATTAATAATCGACCCTTCATGTCGACCAATCGGTGCATCAATCATGCCATGCTCTTCTAGCGCGGCTGTATCATGCACAATCGCTAAATACTTCTTCTGAATGGTCTTCTCTCGTAAGGCTTGGTCCATCCATGCATGTACAACGCGGTGTTTGGCAAACATCATCACTCCAGTTGTATCACGGTCAAGTCGCGTTACCACATGGGTAATTTGGTCTGCATAGCCACGACGCTTATAATACCCTTTGACGCGATTTGCCATGGAATGGTCCGGATGCAACTTCGACGGAATCGAAGCCGTCCCTACAGGCTTATTGATAATGAGTAAATAATCATCCTCATACAAAATATCAATCGGCACTTCACTTGGAATCACGGTCTCATGTTCTCCAGACGGCGGAATGACCATCGTTAGCACATCGCCAGGCTGAAGCGTCTTTAAGACAATTTCATGACGACCATTTACAAGAAGGTCTCCATGCGTTTTTACATGGGCAAGAAAGGTTCTTGAAATCCCGACTTCTTGCAAGAAGGACCGCATCATCATCGGATACTCGTATGGGTAATTCCACGTTAAAATCAACGGACTTCCTCATTTCCACGACAGTTCACTTCACGCGAACCGATAAACGCATCTTCCACACGATCCCAGAACGGTGTATGACGGTACGCCGCAAATGAAATGCGCTCCCCACTAATCTGTAATTGAATTTCTTCAATTTCATTGGCATCATACGTTAAATGGTCAATCGCCATCACCATGCCCTCTTTACTTTCAGGACGCAGTGTTAAGACATTATCTTTAGCAAAAATCATTGGCGAACTAAGTGTACGATACACACGATTATTGATTGACGCCATTTCAGTCATCTGCATCACTTCTGCACGCGGATGAACAACGGCTCCACCTAGAGACTTGCTAAGGCCTGTTGACCCAGTTGGTGTCGCCACACAAAGCCCATCTCCACGGAAGTTTTCAAATAACTCGCCATTAATATACACTTCGCATAAAAGCGTGCCATTTACTTTACGCAATGTTGCCTCATTCAAGGCTGCATAACGAACAACATCTCCGCTCTTAAATTTTACATTCACATCGAGTAATGGATAGCTCACACGCTCTCCCTTGTCTTGTTTCAATGACTCGATTAATTGATCCACTTCATAATTACGCCAATCCGTATAGAACCCTAAGTGCCCAGTATGGATGGCCACAAAACGAATGCTGTCTAGTTGATTGCGGTAACGGTGAAAGGCGCCTAAAAGCGTCCCGTCTCCCCCAACTGTAATCACCACATCAGGATGCTCATCATCACGTACAAAACAGCCTTCTTGACATAAGCGGTCGAAGGTATTCATGACTTCTTTTGTTTTTTCTGTTTGATTTCCGAATAAACCGACTTTCATCATGATTCCCTCCGTTTCTTTCGTTTTCGTTGATTTTCTTTATTAATCGCAAAAATATATTGCGCTTCTTGAATCTCTTCTCTGATTTGAGACATCTCTTCATCAAGCAAGAACGCCGCTTCTGCTGCACGTTCCAAACGCTCATGAATCGTATCAGGGAATTCCCCTTTATATTTATAGTTCAATGAGTGTTCAATCGTTGCCCAGAAATTCATCGCAAGTGTACGAATTTGAATTTCCACAAGAATCTTTGTTTCTCCTTCGATTCGTTGCACGGGATATTCCAACACGATATGGTATGAACGATAGCCACTCGCTTTTTTATTTTGAATATAGTCACGTTCAATCACGATATCAAAGTCATTACGCTGACGAATCAGGCGAACTACTTCATAAATATCATCGACGAACTGACACATAATACGAAGCCCTGCAATATCTTGTACGCCTTCAAGGAAGTCTTCTCTAGGAATATTACGAACTTGCATCTTTTCTAGAATACTCTCTGGAGTCTTTACACGGCCCGTGATAAATTCAATCGGTGCATGCTTTCCTTCCTGACGATACTGGCGTCTAATTCCCTTTAATTTTATTTTTAATTCCTCTATTGCTTGATAATACGGAGCTAGAAAGGCTTCCCAGTCTTCTACAAGGGGTGTTTCCCATGTTTCCATATTTTCACCTACTTTTTTTCATTTCCGTTCTCTATCATACCATATTTTATCAGGAATCATGACAAATTAAGGCGATTTTTTTCAAATCTGTCATAAAATGAGCTACAATAGAACACTAAAGGAGGAACGGATATGCCAGAAATCGAAAAAGAGTTTAAAAACTTACTGACAAAAGCGCAATATGATGCAATTGCGGGCGACTATCAATCAGTCTTTACAAAGGACGTCACGCAAACAAATAGTTACTACGACTACGAAGGTCTCCTCCAACAACATAAAATGGCCCTTCGCATTCGCATTGTCGAAGGAAAAGAAACCGGTGAAATTACGCTAAAGATTCCTCAAAGTAGCTTAGAGGTTCTTGAGTATACTGAAGTCCTTCCGGTAGACATTCTGAATGCGTATAACCACGACAAACAATTCACGCTGCCAACTTCGCTTCAGAAGGCATTGGAGTATAATGGCATTACACTTCAAACTGTGAATCAAACGGCGCTACTTACAACGCATCGATTAGAAGGCGCCCTCTCTGAGAATGAATGGCTTGTTCTAGACGAGAGCCACTATAACGGCAAAATCGACTTTGAGATGGAAATGGAAGTTCGTAGTCTCGAGCTCGGCGAACCCGTATTTCTAGGAATTTTAGAGAAATACAAAATTGAACGACGCCAAGCAGAAAGTAAAATTAAACGAGCATTGTCCACGAGATAAGTACAAACGTCACGCGTTGTGCATATTATTCTGACATTTCAGCAAAATATGTTACAATGATATTACAAAGTTAGTTAGGGAACAGGGGTGTAGGATTTTGAGTACTTCAAAAACAAAAAATCTATCAGAACACACTTCACACGAAAAGATTTTCGAATTATATTTATTCGTGAATCCATTGGGATCATATTGTTATCGCTGTGAAAACGAACTATTAAAATTTGTTCGCAATTCTGAGTTTAAGGTACATTACCAATTCGTAACGTTTCATAATTTACAAACGGTTAATCAATATATGAAAAACCAAAAGCTCGATGAAACGGATTTAGATTTAAGAAACGAAATCTATACAAAAATATATGATGCAGCTCTTTCGTATAAAGCTGCCCTCTTACAAGGAAAACGTCCTGGTCGTCAATTCTTATTTGAGTTGCAACACCAAATTCATCATCACAATCGTAAATACAGTAAAGAATTGTTAGATGAAATTTTAGATAATATTGAAATTGATAAAAAAATGTTTTACGAAGATAAAGCCAGTCCTGCTGTGAAAACAGCGTATGACCGTGACTTACAAATCGCACAAGAGATGAATGTAACGCACACTCCTTCTCTTGTCATCTTCGATAATTCAAATCATTCTTATGGAATCTTAATGGCCAACAGTATTACGGCGGATACCATTAGTGAAATTTGTAATGGCGATCCTCTACCTGAATGCCCAGACGTTAAACGACTGGTTGAAGATAGCTCTCGCCACAACATAGCAAAA
>JAGZLX010000022.1 GCA_018364485.1 Granulicatella adiacens | reverse complement strand
TTCTAGATATTTTTCAACGTTATATACCGGAACAATGATACTAATTTTTGGCTCCATAATACTCCCCTTTATACTTCTCGTATCCATTTTCAAGATCGACAAATAATGCATCATGATGTGCAACTTGTTTATCTGCTGGAGGTGGTGTCATATAGTCACCAAATGCTGTTTTTAAGTAAGCATCATACCCAACTGGAATTGGCATTTCTGTTTGTTCAAATGGTACAAATAATGCAGATTCAAAGTTCTCAATTGGATATTTATTCTTCATGTATCCTGGACCCGCACAAAGTTCTGTGATTCCATCACTTTCTTCACGCGTATATTTTGTCATCTCACGCTGTGCCTTGCTCCAAATCTTATAGCGTAATGAACGTGTTGGGAATAGTCCTAACAAGAATAAGCTTCCCCACTTCATTAATCCACCATGTTTTTCAGGGATTGTTTGCGCACGGAACAATGAGTAAATCAATGCCCAACGAACTTGTTTCTTACGTGCTGATTCTGATTTTGGATAATAATCTAGCGGCAGGATATCAATTGCTAAACCATGCGGTACGTCTAAATCCGATTGATAAGGTTTTACGCAAGTCGTTTCTTTATCACGAATTGTCACGAATAAATTACGGTCTAAGTAATGTTCATCACTGTTTGACATCACGTAACGCTCGTCTGCTTCTTTTGGCCACAATTCAATCAGTTTTTCATAATCTTTTCGTGGCATAAAGAAATCTAAATCATCATCCCAAGGGATAAATCCTTTATGGCGAAGTGCTCCAATGGCCCCACCACCGCATAAATAACATAATAATTCATGTTGCTTACAAAATGACACAAAGTATTCCGCCATCTCTAAGCATTTCTCTTGTAATGGTTCCATGTTTTCCCCACTTTCTAAATATCCCATTTTGCCACTGTTTTAAATGGCGTTAATTTATCTTCCTCGAAGAAATGATAAATATCTTTCATCTCTTGAATTGGATTTGATTCAAAAATAATTAAATTCAAACGTGCATGCACTTTTGGATCTGCCATGAATTGAACAGCCTCTTCGAAGTCTTTACGACCTGAACGAGAACTTCCGACCCATGTTAGTCCTTTTTCAAGAATGTCACGTGTGTTTAATGGTACTTCGAACTCGCTAACTCCCATCATGACAACCGTTCCTTGAGGCTGAATATGACGGATAATTTCACGGTAAGCATCTTGAGTTCCGCTACCTCCCACGCATTCAATGGCATGGTCGAATGTAAAGTCTTCTGGAAGGTCGCTCACATCATAGACTTCATCAACAAATGAAAATAGACGTAGTTTCTCAGGATTTTTACCCACAATAATAATCTTAGATTCTGGGAATTTTGCTTTTGCAATCGTTGCGACCACATAGGCTAAACTTCCTGATCCCCATACAACGATACGATTACGACGGCTATGCGCTACTTTGTCAAAACGACGAAGCCCATGAACGCCGACTGACACAAATTCAGAAATCGCTGCGACTTTATCTGGAACATCTTCGTATTTTACGACACGATCGATTGGAATCGTCACGAATTCACGCATAAATCCATCATGACCACTTGAACGGAAATACGTTCCATTCACATAGTTTTCGTAAAATTCAGTGTTATGGTCAAAGTCACGTGGTGGTTGGTTTGGAATCATTACCACATGGTCCCCTGGTTTATAGGTTCCTGTTGGGTCCGCAACAACGATTCCACAACATTCATGAATCAATGCCATTGGTAGTTTCTTCTGCAAAATTTTAGCAGGACGTGTTCCTTGGAAGTAACGTTGGTCCGCATGACACAAAGCTAAGTAGTTTGGTCTTACCACCACAGTATCTTCTTCATAGAAAGACACATCTTCATATTTAATTGAGAAAAACGATGGACGAATGAGTTGATACACTCGATTAATCATTTTAAATCTCTCCTAACATCGCTTGCGCAATTTTCAAATCTGTTACTGTCGTAATTTTAATGTTTGAGTATTCGCCTTCAACAAGAGCTACTTTTACGTCGTTGACCACGAATACCTTACAAGCGTCTGTCAAGATTTCTTTGACATCATCTGTAAGACTATCGTATAAGTCTGTAAATGCTTGAATCTTAAATGTTTGAGGTGTTTGTCCTTGATACATATGCGTTCTATTTGGAATCGAAGAAATTACTTTCCCATCCACTGATTCCACAATTGTATCGTTTGCCATTACAACAGTATCCGCAACATCATAATGTTTCATTGCTTCGATATTATCGACAATCATACGATAAGAAACGAACGGACGAACTGCATCATGTGTAATCAATACATCTTCTGGTGAAAATGAATCGTTATTTTTGATATCCGCAATGATACTTAAGATGCTATCATTACGATTTCCCCCACCACTTACGACACGGATTTTTTCTTTATTGGTCAAAATGTGTTTGTCTAATAAATCATTAAAGTAGCTTACCCAGTTTGGATGAACCGCTACATACACAACATCTACATCAGGAACAAACAAGAATTTTTCAACTGTGTGAATAATAATTGGCTTATTTCCTAGTGGTAGAAATTGTTTTGGCATTTCTTGGATTCCCATACGAGTTCCGGTTCCACCGGCTAAAATCCCAGCATAAATCATTTTGTACACCTCTTATTTTCCTATTACGGAGTTGTTAAATAATATAAATCTTCTCTTTGTTGTAGTAATGGGTATGTTTGAACAGTTGGTTGACCCATTAATTTACGGATTGAATTACTTACTCCTAATAACACATCATCCGTTGCATAAGAATAGTAAATTTGTTCTCCAGCATTATTTGTTAATAATAACTGTCTTTCTTCAATAAATGTTTGCGTTAAATTATTGCCTGTGATAGCAGGACCGTAAGTGTTTTTAAGCGCCATTACTTGGCCAATTGGCAAGTCTGTTTTCACGTTTTTACTTACCGCATTCATTAATTGCTCGAAGTTTGCAACAGAATTAAAGGTCATCAATTTCTTAACGAGTTCCTCGATAACGATACGTTGACGTTTTTGGCGTCCTGTATCTCCTTCTGGATCATCATAACGCATACGTGCAAAACGTAAGGCACTTTCCCCGTCTAATAATTCTGTTTTTCCTTCAACGAATGAGCGGTCTTCGTACGTAAATGTTAACGGGCTTGTTACTTCGATACCGCCAACAGCATCCACAAATTCCATTAATCCTTCCATGTTGATTTGCACATAAAAGTCAATCGTTGTATCTAACATCTTCTCAACAGAATTAATAACCATAGGTGCTTTCCCATACGCAAATGCATGGTTCAATTTATCATAACCACCTGTTCCAACGATTTCAGTGTAAGTATCACGTGGCAAGCTGAGTAGTTGAGATTTTTTCGTTGATGGATTGATCGTTAATAGTAACATTGTATCTGAACGGCCATCTTCTTCCGTACGTCCATAGGCCCCATTATCAATCCCTAATAAAAGTACATTAATCGGTTTGGCATTTTTAATAATGTCATTTGCTTCTTGCTCTGTACGGTTTCCGACATCTTGTGTAATCGTGTTGATTGTATGATTAATTCTACTTGCATAGTAAGTTCCTGCTACTGCAATAATCGCAAGTAGTAAAATTAAAATAAAACCAATACGTCCACGTTTCTTTTTCTTTTCTTGACGTCTCCCTTTTCGGGTCCATTCATTTGATTCGTTCATAATTACACTCCAATACTATTAAGGGTTTTGTTTTTGTGTAGGTTGTGTTGGTGCAACAGGCTCTTGTGTTGCTGGAGCCGATTGCGTTGGTTGTACAGGCTGCGGTTGCTCAGGAGCAGCTGTTGCTTGTGATGCCTGTGTTGCAGGTGCCGTTGGTGTTACAGCACTTGTGCCTCCACCATTGTTCGATGGATTTGTCGGTGCAACATAATCGTCATCATCATTACTATTGCTATTGTAATTATTATAATTATTGTTATAACTTGGAGTTACATTTGGTTCTACGTAAGTATCTCCTTGTTCTTGTATGTTCGAATTATTTTGTGGAGCATTTTGCTCAATATTGACAGATGACTGTGTTTCTTTAGTTTCGATATGTTTCAATTCAGTAATTTCTTCTAAATCAAGAGATTTTCTGATGACATTCGAAATACGAATTTTTTCAGCTTCTGGAATCACAAAATAGTAAATACCATTAATCATTGCTCCATCTCCATTAATCGTATCTGATTCAAAATGTTGGAGAGCTTCTTTATGTGTTTGAGCAATTTGGAATAATTTTTCTACAGTGAAATTTGTTTTGACAGAATTTTCTAATGTTTTTAGAATCTGTTCGTATTTAGTCACTGAATCTAAAGTCAATAATTTTTCAACTAATTTTTGAATTACGTATTGTTGACGTTTTTGACGACCTGTGTCTCCTTCAGGGTCATCATAACGCATACGTGCATAGCGAAGAGCGGCTTCCCCGTCCACATGACGCGTCACACCTTCAGTAAATGACTCATCTTCATATGTAAATGTAAGAGCTGGTGTGATTTCTAATCCACCTACAGCATCAACTAGTCCCATCAATCCGCCCATATCCACTGTTACATAATAGTCAATTGGAACATTAAGCATATTTTGGACACTATTAATAGAGAATTGTTCTTTACCGAACGCATACGCATGGTTAATCTTGTCAAATGTACCATATCCAATAATTTCTGTATAAGAATCACGAGGAATACTAATCATCGTTGTCTTCTTTTGTTTTGGATTTACAGTAACAAGAAGCATCGTATCTGAACGACCTACTTCCGTATCACGACCATATGCCCCATTATCAATTCCTAATAGAAGAACCGAAAAACTGCTATCGTCTGTTAATTCTTTATCACGTAATTGAACAGTCTCTACTTTTTGATGGATGGCATCTTCCGCTTGAGAAATACGACTCCATGCATAAGCAGCACCCGCAATAATTACAGCACCAATCGCTAGCAATACTGTCAAAATTACTTTTCTAATTTTTTGATTTTTTCTTTGTTTTCTTCTATTCGAAATTTTTTCTTCATTTACTCTCATTCATTCCACTCCAATAACTATACAATCAGTTTATTATATCATAGATTTGCTTGAATTCATGAGTATTTATAGTAATTTTAAGATTTTTCTTCTTCACTAAAATATTCTCTTTTAAATTCAAATCCAAAGATCCACCCTTTGATTGTTCCAATACCATATGCAAAATGAACGGCAATCATAATGAACGGAATTAGTAATAATGTTGGATTGAATTTTTGCTTAGAAATTTCAAAAACAGACAATCCTAAGACTGCCAATAAATAGAGCCCAAACACTGTTAATAAAGGTGCAAAACTGATTGGCGTCAACATCATGAGTACAAGTAAAGTCGCCACAAATACACCTGGTCCAAAATGGAATAAAGACAAGCAATCACGGCAAACATGAGAGGTTAACCCAATCCAATATCCGTTTGCAAATTTTTGTTGAATCATCTTCGTAAAGGTTGGACGAATATATTGGAAGGACTCGATTGAAGTATCATACCAAATTTTAAATCCGTTTTTACGAATACGATAGTGGTATTCGTTATCCTCTGTACGTGTTAATTTTTCGTCAAAATAACCGACTGTATCGACTACATCTTTGTGATACATTCCTTGGAATACAGAATCCACATAACGACTTGAATCCCCTTTTCTGTAGTTTGCAATACTACTTCCAAGAGCAGACTCTTCAACAATATGTAATGTTTTTGAAAAATCATCTTCTGCTTGGACAATAGTTGGTCGTTTACCACCACAAACTTTTTGCCCAGATTCAATCACTTTAACATTGGCTTCGATAAAGTTTGTCGGAATTTGTGAGTGTGCATCTACCTTCAAATAGCAATCACCATCCGAGTTTTTAAACCCTAAGTTTAACCCTGTATTTAATGTTTTTCTTGGATTATCAAGAATCTTCACGGCATAAAATAAATGCTCATTCTCAGCTTTAAATTGTTCCATTAAAGCACGAGTATTATCCGTAGACATTGCATTCACTAATACTACTTCAATATTTTTTAATGGATAGGTTTGATTTTTTAAACTTTCAAAAATTTCAGGCAAGTAATCTTGCTCATTATAGGCACTAATATTTACGGAAACTAACATTTTTCCACCTCTTTATATATGATAAAAGGATTGAGATAACTATCCCAATCCTTTTTATTTTATTTCTTTTTATTCGCAATATCAATCAATTCATCGTGTAATTGTTGATCTGTATAGCTTTCAAAATTCTCAATGAAGTCATACACACGATTAATCTTAGAATTGTCCGCAATTCCAATATGAATCTTAGGAAAGACTTGTTTTGGATTTACTTCCCCTTCGTTCAGTAACTCTTCATACATCTTCTCTCCTGGGCGCAATCCTGTAAATTTAATCTCGATATCGCCTTCATCATATCCCGAAAGACGAATTAAGTTCTTCGCTAAGTCTACAATCTTCACTGGTTGACCCATATCAAGTACGAAGATTTCTCCGCCTCGAGCAAGCGAACCTGCTTGGATTACTAATTGCGCAGCTTCTGGAATCGTCATAAAGTAACGTACGATATCAGGGTGAGTCACCGTGATTGGTCCACCTTCAGCAATTTGCTTCTTGAAGAGCGGAATTACTGAACCACGAGAACCTAATACATTCCCGAAACGAACCGCAACGAATTTTGTATACTCGCTGCGTGTCGCCATATCTTGGACGATCATTTCGCAAAGACGTTTTGTAGCCCCCATAATATTTGGTGGGTTAACAGCTTTGTCTGTCGATACCATTACGAAAGATTTTACTCGTGCATGGCTTGCAGCTTCGGCTACATTTCTTGTACCAAGAATATTGTTTTTCACCGCTTCACGAGGATTCAATTCCATTAAAGGTACGTGTTTATGCGCTGCTGCATGGTAAACGACATCTGGTTTGTATTTATCCATTACTTCAAAGATACGTTTACGGTCTTGCACATCGGCAATCACCGGTGTAATCGTGAAGTGTTGAGAATATTTACCCACTAATTCCATATTTAATTGGTAAATACTATTTTCACCATGTCCTAAAATGATGATTTCTTTCGGTTTGAACTTAGCCACTTGACGACAAATTTCTGAACCAATTGAACCACCAGCACCCGTCACAAGAATTTTCTTGCCACGAAGTTGTTTTTCAATCATTGATTGATCCAAATGTACCGGATCGCGACCTAATAAGTCTTCAATTTCAACATTTCTTAATTGTTGTACGTGTAAATTACCACTCATGACATCGTCAATATTTGGTAAGATTACACATTCAGCACCAGTCTTACGAGCCACATCGTACACTTCATTTAATTTCTTGATTGGAAGTGATGGCATCGCAATAACGACTTTCGTAATTCCCATTGTATCTACAATACGTTCGATATCTTTGATAGCTCCTAAAATACGAACTCCATAAATATCTTTACGTAGTTTATCAGGGTCATCGTCGACAAAGGCAATTGGATCCATACGCATTGCTGGATGCATAAGCATTTGACGAACTAATAATGTTCCGGCAGCTCCTGCACCAACGATTAATGTTGGTTTCGCATTTTCCATAACGCTGCTATCCGCAAAGAATTCGCGGAAGACACGCATTGAAAGACGAACTCCACCGATTGAAATCACTAGTAATAACCAGCAAACAATTAGGAATTGCCACGTTACTTTCGTATCAAAGAAAGCAAGTCCTGAAATCGTTGATACAATTACTGTTGCTGACACACATTTTACGACAGTAATAACTTCATACACACTAGCGTATTCCCAATCTCTCCAATAAAGATTGAAGAAATAAGAGAAAACATAATAGGCTACTAACGACAAAATCGCTGTGATGGTTAATCCATGAATATTACGGATTAACCCTTCCGTTACTAATCGAAATCCTAAAAATACTGATCCAACAACAAGTAGCGAGTCAACGATGAATAATAATAAAATTCTTAATCGATTATTCATTTAAATATCCTCTCCTGACTATCCAAGTACTTCTTGAACCACTTCTAAATAATTTTGAACGATGTAATCTACATCTTCATCACTAAGTAATCCATGTAATGGTAAAGTCACTTCATTTTCAAAGAAGCGGTAAGCATTTGGATAATCTTCCATACGGAATCCCATGTTTTGGTACGCCGTTAATAATGGAAGTGGTTTGTAGTGAACGTTACATGAAACGCCACGTTCTGCCATTTTTGTAATGATTTCTCCACGTTGGTCATAGTTTGCACCTAGAACACGAGTGATGTATAAGTGACGTGAAGATTCATAATCTTTACCTTCGTGAGGTAATACTTGGATACGTTTATCCACAGATAATCCTTTATCAAGATTACGTACGATTTCTTTTCTACGTTCCAATAATTGTGGGTAACGGTCTAATTGCGCTAAACCAATTGCAGCCATAATATCTGGCATGTTGCATTTGAATCCTGGAATGACAATATCGTATTCCCAAGAACCTGGTTTCATTTTAGCTAAAGCATCTTTTGTTTGTCCGTGTAATGAATACACTTGGAACTCTTTATACATAGCTTCTGAATCTAATTCATTTGCTGGATTCCAAGTAATACATCCACCTTCTGCAGTCGTTAAGTTTTTAACGGCATGGAATGAGAATGAAGCAAAGTCCGCTAATTTAGCAACAGAAACGCCGTCGCGAGTTGTTCCAATTGCGTGTGCACAGTCAGAAACTACAATAATACGGTTAAAGTAACGTTGTAAGTTTGTTGATGGACGGAATAATCCACGTTTTGATTCTACTACTTCGAAAATACGACGGTAGTCACATGGTACCCCTGCTAATTCAACAGGAATAATCACTTTTGTTTTTTCAGTGATTGCATCCGCTAATGCATCATAATTCATTTCGAAATGGTCTTCTTGAATATCCACCATTACGGGTGTTGCTCCAACGTGTTCAATCACACTACAAGAAGCTGTATATGTGTAAGCAGGAACGATGACTTCGTCTCCAGGTCCAACGCCTAAAACGCGCAGTGTTAATTCTAAAGCAGCTGTTGCTGAGTTTAAGCAGACTACTTTTTCAGTGCCCATAAATTCTGCTAATCGGCGTTCAAACTCTTTTGTTTTTGGTCCTGTTGTAATCCAACCAGATTTTAATACTTCAACGACATTGTTGATTTCCTTTTCTGTAATATCTGGTGGTGAGAATGGAATATTTCTAACTTTCATGTTGGTTCCTCCAAGTTATTTTAAGACTGCAATCACAGTTTTCACCATAATCGCAATATCATTTTTTAAACTACATTTTTTTAAATAATCAATATTGTATTGCATTTTTTCTGGCAAGATATGTTTGATATAAGCTTCATCGACGGTTAGCCCTTGCTTTGTCCACTCTGCAATCTTTTCTGCTTCATGTCTAAATTCAATCGCAGCAATCGATGTCACTCCGGCAGGAAGTAATAATGTTGTCTGCATTTCTGGCGTGTACGCATCTACATATTTTTGTACTTCCGGTCTTGCGCCTACAAAAGACATATCTCCAATTAATACATTCAGTAGCTGAGCTACTTCATCTAAACGATAATTACGAACACGACGTCCAACTTTTGTAATACGTGGGTCGTGGTCTTGTGTTACAAGCGGCCCTACTTTATCCGCATTTAATACCATCGTTCTAAATTTAAATATTTTAAATTTGCGTCCATTTGTTGTAACGCGTTCCTGTCTATAAAACACAGGCCCACCATCTTCTAATTTGATTGCAATCGCAATGATTAAAAAGACGATTGATAACGGAATTAGTAATAACAACGATACAACGATATCAAAAATTCGTTTTGAAATCAGATATCCTTTTCGCTGTCGAAGTTCCTTCTGTGTTTCAATTACGAGTTCATTTCTCATAAATTCTGGCAATGAAATATTCTCGTTCATAAAATCTCCTTTCATGCCTAGATAACCTTCCCTATTATACCACATTTTCTTGAATTGCGGTAAATTTCTATGTAAATCATGCAATTATTTTAGTGCTAGAAAGAACAATAAAATAAACCAATCTAACAGAAACGTTAAATTGGTTTATCGTATCTCTTATTATTGACTATCGAATCACATTTTCTGCAACTAGAGTTTTCCAGATTTCAAGAGCTAACTCGTCTTTCGAACTCTCCGGAAGTGGAATTTGTTTCCCGTCTTTTGTAAGAATCGTTACTTGATGATTGTCTGCATTAAAGCCAATTTGCGAACTAGAAACATCGTTTGCAATAATTACGTCGGCTTTTTTCTTTTCTAATTTAGCCGCCGCATACTCAAGAACTTTTTCAGTTTCTGCCGCAAAACCAATCACAACTTGGCCCTCTTTCTTAGAATGTCCAAGCCCTTTTAGAATATCTGGATTTTCTGCTAATTCTAGTTTTAACCCTGATTCATTGTGTTGCTTTTTGATTTTCTGGTCCGAGCGATTGGCTACATAGTAATCGGAAACCGCCGCTACCATCACAGCAACATCCGTAGTTGGAAATTGTGCTGTAACCACTTCTTCCATTTCACGCGCTGATTCCACATACGTCACAGATACACCAAACGGAACTTTCAATTGTTTTGTCGTTGAAACTAATTGAACCTTAGCTCCTAAGACGGATGCAGCCTTTGCAAGTGCATATCCCATCTTTCCAGAAGAATCATTTGAGATATAGCGCACTGGGTCGATACGTTCTTTCGTTCCTCCAGCTGTAATTAGTACAGATTTCCCTTTTAAAGGAGAGCCGTATGCTCGTCTACTTTCAAAAAATGTCGCTTGTTCGAAGATTTCTTCTGGTTCAGGAAGACGGCCTTTTCCATTATACCCTTCTGCTAAAAATCCAACAGCTGGTTCGATAATGACTTTTCCGTCTGCTTTAAGTTGTGCCACATTACGAACCGTTGCAGGATTTTCCCACATATGTTCATTCATTGCAGGAGCCACATAAATTGGAGCTGTAGTTGCCAATAATGTACTTGTCACGAAATTATCGGCGATTCCATTAGCCAATTTTGCAATCGTATTAGCTGTTGCTGGTACGACCACAGCGACATCTGTCTTATCCGCTAAATGGATATGTTGGACCTTGCTCGCTTCGTCTTCATCAAACGTATCCGTGTGCACTTTATTTTTCGTCAACACTTGAAACGTTAGCGGCGTAATGAATTCACATGCGCTCTTTGTCATCGCAACTTCCACATTCGCCCCTGCTTTTACAAATAAGCGAACCAGTGTAGCTGCTTTAAATGCGGCGATTCCACCTGTAACAAAGACGGTTACGTTTTTTGCTTCCCACATAGACTATCCTCTTTTCTTAGAAATCGTTACTAAAATCGATGCAATAATTGGTGTCATCACGGTTGCAGCTAAGGCTTCGGCAATCCCGTTTGTCATAACAACGCCCATTAGGAAGAGCGGCAATTCCGCAACAGTTTTTCCAGTTAATTCTGCATATTGATTTCCCATCAATAAATAAATTGAACTCAATACCAATACAGTATTCATAATACTTCCAAGGAAACCAGATACTGCCATTCTCACTCGATCAGATGCGATGAATTTCGTGGCCTTTTGATAAAACAATGCAACGAGTCCACCCATTAACAAACGTGGCAATATAGAAAACAATGGATTTGTAAAAATCATCAAGCTAAGAACATTCCCTGATGTAAAGGCACGTAGGAACGAACAAAATCCCCACGTAAACCCTAGAAGAAATCCAGCCTGTGGTCCTAACACAATCCCTCCAACAATAACCGTAATATGAATAATTGTAATATCTAAAATCACTAATGGTAAGTTCCCTAAAAACGGAACAAAACTTTGTAAAATAATCATCGCGATAAACATCGCACTTAATACCATTTGAAAAGTTCTTTTTCTTTTCATTTCGTCACCTCAAGTCTTAATGACTGTATTATACTAATCTTTAACCATTCAATCAATGTAAAAAACTGAAAAAGCTAGGAAAGAGGAACCTTCCTAGCTTATAAACTTATTTTAGAATGCGTTATAGATAAATTCTGCTGCATTTGTGAAATCTGTAAATATACAATAAAGTAGGACACCAGTAATAAGAACATAAAACACGAGTGACCATACTAATACATTATCCATTTTCTTTAAAAAACTTGACCAATTCTTTTTCAACTAAAGGCCACCCCTTCCATCCAGGATGAGTTGCATCCCATATATAATAAGGATCGTAATCGTGTGACGTTAAATCGACCTGCTTCACGCCAGCTTCTTTAACGATTTCATTGATTTTTGTTGAAAACGTATTTCGTTGCGAAGCGTCAATTCCAATATAATCATACCACGGTCCATTTACAGGGAATGTAATTACAAGAACCTCTACCCCTAATTCCTTTGCGATTTGTAAAAACAACTTGAAGTCTTCGTACTCTGGAGAATCCGTATACTTGAAAGTCGATGCGGAATCTTTTAACGATGCTAGCTTACCTTCAATATTTTTTTTATAATACCAATCGTCAAAATGATACTCATTCGATTGAGTATCTTTTTTAGCTTGTTCCTCGTTCTTAGCCAATACTTCGTCCCAGTTATAGTCGGGCATCGTACTCCCTTTGGACGGTAAATCTATTATTGAGTGTTCATCATAAAAAGCCTGTACAACATTTAAGGAGAATTTTGCCAATTCCATTTGAATCATGAACTGATCAATTTGAGAACCTTTCCCCTCAACAAGCACTCGTTTATATCTTTCAAACGTACTTGTTAATGATTCATTTTTTGCTGACAACTCTAAAACTCGGTTAATAAATTTAAGTTTAGTTTCTTTTGAAAGTTTTGGATTCATCAACGTGTAATACACATGCTCTTTTGAAACACGACTTTCGAAGGCATCTTGTCTCATTCCTTTTTGATCGAACCAATTCAAGCTTTCAATGATAGCCACTTTCTTCTGTGTCATAATCGGCTCTAACGAAGCCAAAGTAGATGCTTGAATCACATTTTGGAAGAATCCACCCCCAACTTCCATCAAATGGAAATCGTCATAATTAAACATTTGAGTTGGATGGAATTCTTTTTTATTTGCAACGCTCAATTCAGAAGACCCTAATAATAAATGAGTATTTTCATCATAGTTTGCTTTTAGAATCTCTCTACTTTTATGCTTGTTATAACTAGTATTATAACGAACGCTATTATCATTCACCCTATAATATTGATTAATTTTTTGAACTTGAATAGGAACAAAAATAATGACTGTTATAATTGCTAATACTAATCCAATAAAAAATCCTTTTAACTTTTTCAATACTTAAACCTCTCAAAATAATCTACCATCAGAGTATACCACAGTCCTCCCTATGTGAACATACTCTATATAAGAATATTAGAATGTTTAATACTTTTTTAGAAAATTGGGCATCAAAAAAAACACCCAAGGTTACCCTCAGGTGTTCAGGCTATCTATTTATTAGATTTTAGATACAGCTTCTGCTACTAATGCTTCAACTTCTTCTACAGTTGCGCATTCGTTAATTGCTTTAGCTGCTAATGCTTGCATATCGCTTAATGTTAATTTAGAAATTAAGCTACGTGTTTTTAGAATACTTGATGCAGACATTGAGAACTCGTCTAACCCAAGACCTACTAATAGAGGTACAGCTGTTTGATCCCCAGCCATTTCCCCACACATTCCAGCCCATTTGCCTTCTTTGTGTGCTGAATCAATCACGTGTTTGATTAACGTTAAGATTGAAGGGTTGTATGGTTGGTATAAGTACGAAACGCGTTCGTTCATACGGTCAGCAGCCATTGTGTATTGGATTAAGTCGTTTGTTCCGATACTGAAGAAGTCCACTTCTTTAGCGAATTGGTGAGCTAAAACTGCCGCTGCTGGGATTTCAATCATGATACCAACTTGGATATCGTCGCTGACTGCAACACCTTCTGCGATTAATTTAGCTTTTTCTTCTTCTAATAATGCTTTAGCGCCACGGAAATCATTTAATGTCGCAATCATTGGGAACATGATACGTAATTTACCGTATACAGAAGCACGTAATAACGCACGCAATTGTGTACGGAACATTGCTGGTTCATGTAATGAAATACGAATTGCACGATATCCTAAGAATGGGTTCATTTCGTGTGGTAATGGTAAGTATGGTAACTCTTTATCCCCACCGATATCCATTGTACGAACGACAACAGGTTTTCCATTCATGCCTTCTAAAACAGCTTTGTAAGCTTCAAATTGATCTTCTTCTGTTGGCATTTCGTGAGAATCCATGTATAAGAATTCTGTACGGTATAAACCAACACCTTCTGCACCATTGTGTACAACACCTTCTAAATCTTTTGGTGTACCAATGTTTGCAGCCAATTCAACTTGATGGCCATCTTTAGTGTAAGTTTTTGAGTCTTTTAATTTTTCCCATTCAGCTTGTTGAGCTGCAAATGCTTCAGCTTTAGCACGGTATTCAGCAATCACTTCTTCAGATGGGTTAAGGAATACATCCCCAGCTAATCCATCTACGATAATGATATCTCCGTCTTTGGCAATTGAAGTCACTTCTTTAGTACCAACGATTGCTGGAATTTCTAAAGAACGAGCCATAATCGCTGAGTGAGAAGTACGTCCACCAATATCAGTAACGAAAGCTTTTACGTATTGGCGATTTAATTGAGCTGTATCACTCGGTGTTAAATCGGCAGCAACGATAATCACTTCATCTTTAATAGTTGCTGGGCTAGGAATTTTAACGCCTAAAAGGTGTGCTAAGATACGTTTTGATACGTCACGAATGTCCGCAGCACGTTCTTGCATATAAGGGTTATCTTCCATTCCTGCAAAAATAGAAATAAACATATCAGTTACTTCTTTTAATGCAGCTTCCGCATTCACTTTATTTGATGTAATGCTATCTTTTACTTGTCCAATTAATTCTGGGTCGCTTAAAACCATTAAGTGAGCATCGAATACTTGTGCTTCTTCTTCACCTAAGTTCTTTAAGGCAGTTTCTTTAATTAATTCGACATCTTTAATTGATGCTGCTAATGCATCATCCAAGCGTGAAACTTCTTTTTCTGAATCTTCTACAGTCACTTTTGTCACTGTTAAATCAGGCTCAGTCAAAGTATATACTTTGGCAATTGCGATACCATCACTAGCAGCAATCCCTTGTAATGTTGGTTTCATATTATTCAGCTAATCCTTCTTTTTTCATTGTTTCGTCGATTCCTGCTAATGCTTCTGCTTCGTCAGCACCTTCAGCAGTGATCACTACGTCAGCACCTTGGCCAACACCTAATGACATAACGCCCATGATTGATTTTAAGTTAACAGATTTACCTTTGTATTCTAATTGGATATCTGAACTATATTTGCTTGCTGTTTGAACTAATAAAGTTGCTGGGCGAGCGTGGATCCCTGTTTCTGCGATTACATGATATTCTTTCTTTTCCATATTGAAAGTCTCCTTTGAAAGTAAATTTTTGTTAAGAAATGTACGTTCGAGAGCATGTAAGCCTCAAAAATACAACCCTTTCAATTAATAAGATTACCATTTTTTGAGAGATTTAACAACTATTTAAATACATTTTTTAAAAGCACTTTCATCACAATCCCTATCACACTTACAAAAAAATCTCTTGATTGAAAATTCTTTAAATTTTAATAACTTTTCTTAAATTTGTAGGTGAAAATGAAGCAAAAAAAATGTATAATGGTTTCAAGGAATTTTTCAGAAGGAGGCTGTGTCTATGAAACTTATCGATATTACCAATTCTCACTCGCAACTTGTCAATGAACAGTTAGCTAATACAGATGCATACTTCATCAAGGTATATTCACTTGGTCAAACAACTGTTTTCTATGCTGACGCTGCCACTCACCGCGATATCGTAATCTTAAACAGAAAAAGACGTATTAAAGATGTTGAAATTGAATTCGTCGTTCATCGCCTATTCCATATGGAACCAGAAGGGCTGGATATTATTCATGCTGATAACTTTGTTGAAATCAGTATTCCTGTGGAGAAAAAACGACCGGTATTCAACTAAAATAGACAAATTGAAACCGCCGACGATCAAAATCCGTCGGCGGTCTTTTTATTTTTGAAGCAAAAAAAGACCATATATGGTCATTTGCAGTGCACCTCAAAAGTTAGATTTTCTGTCTAACCTTTGGGGTGCACTTTACATTTTAAAAAAATAGACAATTACCATATTTGGTAATTGTCTACTTTCACATTAAATCCCAACCATATCTAAATAGAGACGGTGCGAATAACTATCTGTCATTCCTGAAATGAAGTCCGTCGCTAATAGAAGGCGTAAGTATAATTTTTCAACTTCACTCTTTCCTTCTGCAAAGTAATGGTATGAACGTTTTTGGCTTTCAGAAATAATGCCAATCTTCTTCAACTCTACATAGTCTAATTGACGGTTCGTATCGTACGACACTAATGAAGGCACAAAGCTGTCTAATAAATAAGTGAGGGTTGTGTATCCTGCAATTTCTAATCTCAAGATTCCCTTATGATCATAAATCTTCTCTTCTGATAATCTACGAAGAATTACATACAGATCTTCGGCCCAAGAATTTTTAAACAAGTCTTGGTTAAACGTCCCTGCCATAATCTCATCATAATGATTCACGAAATTATGTCGGGCACCGTCGATTAATTTATCACGTAAATCCACAAAGAAACGGTTGATGCTGAAGACTTTCTCATCGATTGTTGTTAACACTTCACGGGTATGAACGGAATGCGGAGCGTTATAGGCATCGTTACTCAAGTTCTCTAGTAAGAACTCTCGCACATCTCTAAAGGAAATGACACCTTTCCCAATCGCATCTTCCATGTCAGCTACCAGATAGGCAATATCGTCTGCAGCTTCTAGAATAAACGTTAGCGGATGACGACTTGTCCCCGCCCCTGTAATCTCTGTGACAGTCTTAAAAGCTTCTTCTTCGGCAAAGAAATACCCTACTTTTTTAGAGGTAATCTCTTCTGTTTTCTTATGAGAAGATGGGTACGTATATTTTAGAATCGTATTGAGCGTTGCCGCTGTTAAATCGAGTCCGTCAAACTCCCCTTTAAAATCATGCAACTTCGATACAATACGAAGCGATTGCGCATTCCCTTCAAAACGGTAGAAATCATACACATATGGACTCGCTAAGAACTCTTCAGCTACATCGCTTTTTTCTTTTAAGATACTTGGCAAGTTCTTCTTGAACCATTGACGAATAATATCTTCCCCAAAGTGTCCATATGGAGGGTTACCAAGGTCATGAACGAGGCTCGCACATTCAACAATTTTCAATACATCTTCTTGTCGAGCAATCATTTCCTCTTTACTGCTACAAGGTTTCTTCTGCACTTCCTCTTGCAATAAAATGACAATTTCTTTTGCCAGTGAACGAGCCACCATCGCTACTTCTAATGAGTGCGTTAGTCGCGTATGAATAAAATCCAAGCGCTCTAGCGGAAATACTTGTGTCTTATCTTGTAATCTTCGAAAAGAAGGACTCGTTACAATTCGTTTATAATCATCGTCAAACTCGTTACGATGTGTCGCTTCTTTACCAGAAAGACGTTTTGTTGATAGTAATTTAGACCATTCCATAAATCATACCCCTTCCATTGCTTCCAATCATTATACCAGAAGTTCGTCCACCTTTGGAATCTTGCGCATTTGATTAATATACACAGCGATACAAATCGTGAATGAAATCAAGTCTGAAACAGGTCCAGAATAAATAAGTCCGTCTACTCCAAATAGTGTTGAAAGAAGAAGCATCACTGGAAGCAGTACAAATAATTGGCGTGTTAGCGATAGAATCGCTCCTAATTTCGCTTTTCCAATTGCTGGGAAAAACGTTGTTACAATAATGGTTGCGCCGTTAATGAAGGTGAAGAATAAGAAGGCACGCGCATATCGAACTCCAAATTCATAGTAGAGCTCTTCCCCGCTCCCAAACATTTGAATGAGTTGTAACGGAAAAGCTTCGAATAGAACCCATAAAATGGTTGATAAAATCACGGTTACTTTTAAGAGTAAGTTCATCGTTTCGTGAACACGTGAATATTTCTTCGCACCGTAGTTAAATCCTAAAATCGGTTGTGCGCCTTGGTTCAATCCAATCGTTACAGCGACAAAGATAACAAAGATTTTACTTACAACACCACCGACCGCAATTGGAATATCACTACCATACACCGATTGAGCCCCGTATGTACGAAGTAAGTTGTTCGATGTGATTTGTACAATCGTCGCAGAAATTTGGAAAATGAACGATGTCAATCCAAGAGACGCAATGACTTTCACATCTTCAAATGATAATTTAAAATCACTACGTTCAAAATGAACCGATCTAAATCGTGGAATACAGGCAAGCAACACGACTGCCGAAACAATTTGACTAATCACCGTCGCCCAAGCAGCCCCAGCAATCCCCATATTGAATCCAAAGATGAATAACGGGTCTAACACTGTATTGAGCAATGCCCCTACCACAATTGCCATCATTGAATAGGTCGCTCTACCATCTGCACGGACTAGCGGATTAAACCCAATCGAAATCATAAAGAACGGAATTCCTACCGCCGTAATCCCAGCATATTCACTGGCATATCCTAGAATCTGATCAGTGGCACCGAATAAGATTAATAGCGGTTGTAAGAATAATAGAACCACACTCATAATGATTATCCCCGCAGTTATCAACAGGACCACTGCAGTTCCAGCAACCTCACGCGCATGTTTGTCTTCTTTTCGACCTAGCGCCAAGTTAAAGTTCGATGCAGCACCCACTCCAACCATTAACCCAATCGCCATACAAAGTGTCGTAATTGGAAAGGCAATATTCGTTGCCGCATTCCCTAAATAACCTACCCCTTGCCCAATAAAAATTTGGTCGACGATATTATAAAGAGCATTTACCACATTCGCGACAATCGCAGGAATCGCCATTTTTCGAATCAATATACTAATTTTTTCGTATCCCAATGGATTTTGTTTTTCTTCAACTACCATTAAAACTCTCCTTCTCAATTATTGTATATATGCATAAAAAAAGTCCCTCCACACGCGGAGAGATCTACCAATACATTTATCTTAACTTTGGAATGTGATTTTGTCAAACATCCACCCCCACTATTTCCACTTCAGAAGCACCAGCACACACTCCATAAAAAACACCAGCGGACGCTCCAATTTTAGCGATAACTAATTTCTCACAAGACTCGTCTTTTTCTAACCGCATTTTGATTTATGGCGGTCTAAGAAGCATCGCTCACTTTATAAAATAGACGAATAGATGTTTAATCCTTCGTTCTGGAGAATCATGCGGATTCTATAAAAGCAGTAATGGGGAATCATATCAAAACGAATTAACGGGAGTTAGGAATTTATTCCTTACTCCCGTTTTTGAGGCTTTGAAGGTGAGAGACCCTAGGCTCGAACCGGTATCCCATTACAGCTTTTATGAAGACATCCGCAATGATTCGAAAGAACGAAACTTCTATTAAAAACCACACTTCAATATATTTTATTAAGTAGCCCCCAATCATTCTCAAACCACACACCGCCATAAATCAAAACCTTCGGTTTTATATTTATAATTAAGCACAAAAAAAGACTCGTATTGCTACGAGCCTTTGAAAAATTAGTCTTCAAGCGGACGAGAGAAGTTTGCAATCTCGCGTTGTACGTATTCTAAGTACGCTTCAACAGACATTGATTTAGTTTCTTTAGAACCATAACGACGAACAGTTACAGTACCTTCTTCAACCTCTTTATCCCCAATTACTAATTGATAAGGAATCTTTTGAGTTTGAGATGCACGAATCTTGTAACCCATTTTTTCATTACGGTCATCAAGTTCTACACGCATTCCTAAGCGAGCCATTTTTTCTTTCAACTCACGTGCAGCATCATAATGATGTTCCACACTTACAGGAATGATTGTTGCTTGAACTGGAGCTAACCAAGTTGGGAATGCTCCTTTGTATTCTTCGATTAAGTAAGCTACGAAACGTTCTGCAGTAGATACAACCCCACGGTGGATAACCACTGGACGGTGAGTGTTATCTCCATCTTCACCAACGTATGTTAAGTCGAAGCGTTCTGGTAATAAGAAGTCTAATTGGATTGTAGACATTGTTTCTTCTAATCCCATTGCTGTACGGAATTGAATATCTAATTTAGGACCGTAGAATGCTGCTTCACCGATAGCTTCGAAGTATTCTAATCCCATTTCATCCATGGCTTCTTTTAACATTGATTCTGCTTTGTTCCACATTTCATCGTCATCGAAGTATTTATGTTTATCTTCTGGATCACGATAGCTTAAACGGAAGCGGTAGTCTTTAACATTGAAGTCACTATATACTTCACGGATTAAGTCTAAGATACGTTTGAATTCGTCTTTAATTTGGTCTGGACGAACGAATGTATGTCCATCGTTAAGAGTCATTTCACGTACACGTTGTAAACCTGATAACGCACCTGATTTTTCATAACGGTGCATCATTCCTAATTCAGCAATACGAATTGGTAATTCACGGTAGCTGTGGATGTGGTTTTTATAAACCATCATGTGGTGAGGACAGTTCATTGGACGTAATACAAGCATTTCGCCATCGCCCATGTCCATTGGTGGGAACATATCTTCTTGATAGTGAGCCCAGTGACCTGAAGTTTTGTAAAGACCTACATCAGCCATAACTGGAGTGTACACGTGTTGGTATCCAAGGCTGATTTCTTTATCCACGATGTAACGTTCGATTGTACGACGGATTGTAGCCCCTTTTGGTAACCAGAATGGTAATCCTGACCCAACTTCTTGGCTAATCATGAATAAGTCTAATTCTTTCCCTAATTTACGGTGGTCACGTTCTTTAGCTTCTTCACGCATCTTCAAGAATTCTTTTAAGTCTGCTTTATCGAAGAATGCTGTACCGTAAACACGTTGCATCATCTTGTTGTTAGAGTCACCTCTCCAGTAAGCTCCCGCAAGTGATAATAGTTTGAAGACTTGGATACGTCCTGTTGAAGGAACGTGGATACCACGACATAAGTCAACAAAGTCTTCTTGTTGGTAAACAGTGATTGTTTCATCTTCTGGTAAACCGTTAATTAACTCTACTTTATAAGGGTCGTTAGCGAAGATTTCTAACGCTTCTTGGCGGCTTACTTCACGACGAACGATTGGGTAGTTTTCTTTAACGATTTTCATCATTTCTGCTTCCACTTCTGGAAGAGCATCTTCAGTTAATTGATTTGGCATATCAGTATCGTAGTAGAATCCTGTTTCAATCGCAGGTCCAACTCCGAAGTGAATTCCTGGGTATAAACGAGTTAATGCATGTGCTAATAGGTGTGCTGTTGAGTGACGTAAGATTCCTAATGCATCTTCGTGATCTGGTGTAACGATTTCGATAGAAGCATCTTCTTCGATTGGACGATCGAAGTCTACTAATTCTCCGTTCACTTTACCTGCTAATGCTTTTTTCGCTAAACTTTTGCTAATGCTTTCTGCAACTTCTTTTACTGTAATTCCTTTTGGAAACTCCTTAACGGCACCATCTGGAAAAGTAATTTTAATCATTGACATTTTCTTCCTTCTTTCTTTTTGAAATTTCTGAAATAAACAAAAAATCCCATAGTCTGCTACTGCAAACTATGGGACGTCATATTCTACGTGGTTCCACCCAAATTTGTTCATCAAAAAAGATGAACCTCAACGGAATAACGCTCCGATGCGCCTTGCTCTACTGAATTCAAGCAAAGATTCAAAAGTGGTAAAACTATTCCGGATGAAGTGTTGCACCAACCCACTTCTCGCTGAAATGTAACCAAGAGATAGTTTCTTGTCTTTTTCATCATTTTCAAAATATTTAGTTCATTAGTATTTAACCACTAATCTTTCATATTTTCAAGCATTTTCATCTAGGATGGATTTCTGTGGTTTTGTCCATCGACAAAATACTCTTTTGCTAAGAAACGAATTCGTTCAATCAATCGTTTTGCTTTAAGAAGTTCTTGGTCTCCTTTGTTTGAATGAGCAAAATGCGCTTCTAACTGATCAATCGTGAAGTTCGATGTGAAGAACGTTGGTAATTCTTGTAACATACGGTGTTGTAAGATGACCATCAACACTTCATCTCTGAACCATGCGCTATTCATTTCCGCACCAATATCATCCAATACTAAGATTGGTGTGTTTTTAATCGATACTAATTTCGCTTCAACGGTATTTGTCGCAATAGCTTGCTTAATTTCTGCACTGTACGTTGGAACATTGACAAGCGTCGTTTCAACGCCATTCTCAGAAAGCTCGTTTGCTAAAGCGCCCATCATATACGTCTTACCAACACCAAAAGGGCCTGCTAAATACAATCCTTTTTGGTATTCAGTACTATTTGGTTTGTAACTATTGATGAATTTCAATAATTCTCCAATGACATCTTCTCTCTCTTTTGTAAGTGCCGTATCAGAGAAACGTGCTTCCGCGATATTTTTTGGCATATTAATCGAATGAATGAGGCGTCTACGCTTGCGTTCTATTTCCTCGCGAATTGCTTCTTCGGTACGTTTGTAATTCACTAAAATAAATCCGTTATGCACTTCTAAACATGGTTCAAGCCCTGGAGCTTTCACTTCCCTGTTGTTCTTTCTAGCATCTCTTTCCATTCGGAACTCCAATAACGCAGACATTCCTTTACGAATAGCTTCCGGAGTCAATTCTTCTTTATGTTGTTCAAGAAAAGCTTTTACATCTTCATCTTCAAAGATTTCTTTTTCGATGGCTTGCATGTTCGGCATGCCTTGTGTTGCTCCTCTTTGATCTAAAAATCCTTTTAATCCTTCCAATTCGTTCACCTCCGTTATTGTTGTTCTCTTTGATTACTTGTTTTTAATTTTGCGATTTGCTCAGCCAAATTACTTGAAACTTGTGTGGATTGGCCTTCACTAGGAGCAGGAGTTTGTTTTTCCTTCGCATTAGAATCTTTTGCCCAATCTGGCAATTGTTCTTGATAGCCACCCTGTCTTCTGTAGTTATTCTTACCTGCGTTATGCAATTGTTGTTTTCGTTTCACTTCGCGTTGCAAGTCGCGGTTACGTACAGCTTCCATTGCCTCTTGAGCCGTCTTAATTTCTTTTATAGCCCAGTCGTTGGCAATCGCATCGATAAAGTTTCGAGCCAGTGTCGCATTATCGAGCTGTACCAAAGCATAGTGGAATAAAATATTTAACACTTCGTTTGGCAAGCCGCTAACAGATACTAAATCAAAAATTAATTGTCTCTCTGCTTTTGAGACATAGCCTTTCTTTTGCGCCTTGATGCTTGAAACAAAGTCGATTGGCGCCATTGCTTTAGCCGCTTGAATTAATTGCTGGATGGCTAACTCTTCTTCAGAGGCCCCTTCCACCACTTGCACTTCAGTCGGTTCGGCCACAGATGCTTCAACCACTTCTTCATTACGCAGTTGCGTCACTTTATCTTGAGCCGCCTCTTGCCCTAATTTTAACAAGAACTCTTCATCAATGACTTTCGTTGTTAAATCAGACGCAATTACTAAGAATTGTGCAATTTCTTGTTCCGTGAATCCATATGCGCGGTACAAGGCATCGACGATTTTGCGAACGTCTTTTGTAATGGAACTCAAATCGACGAATTCTGTTTTTAACAGTCCTTCGATTAAATCCCAATCCACATCCGAAGTGAACTCGAATTCAGGTTGTTGCTTGCTATCTAAGACCATACGATTTTCTTGTGCGTGGTTTCTTGTATAAGATTCCATGTTATAAGGAAGCCGGTACGCTTCTTCAAATTGCGCACTTTCGTTTTCTCCTAAATCGCCTGGTTTTGACACTAAGAATCGTTGTTTTAATTTTTCAAAACGATGATTCCCGATTTGGTTTAACAATAATGTCGAAAGCAAGGCATCTTTGAAAAAAAGACGCGGAGACGTTGGCGCTTGTAATTCCATCGTGTACGTTTGAGGACGTGAAGCAGTTGGCTCCTTACGATACGTTTTTAAAAGTCCAATCCCTTCCAAACGAGTTTTTGCTAAGTAAAAGTCTGGCATTCCTAAATTCGTCATCGACAACAATTCAGAAATGGAGAAAACCTCACTCTCATACTCTGATGGAGATAACTCACCGTACAAAGTCGCATACAAAAGAGTCGCTTCTTTTCCAATGAACGGAGCGTATAATTGCATTAAAAATTGGATTTCTCTTTCGGTAATCCACACAGGTTGTACCACGAGGATACCGTCTTTAGGCTTATACTGTGCCCACGGAAACTCTTTTGAGTGCATTCTTGTAATTCCTTCCTATTTTTCTTGGCTGTCCATAATCATAGACATTCTTTCTAATTCTTTTAAGAACATTTTGCGGTCTGTAAATTGACGATACACACTCGCAAAACGAATATATGCAATATCATCAATTTTGGCTAAGTGATCCATCACCATTTCCCCAATAAGAGTGCTTGACACTTCATTTTCTCCCTCTTGGTTGATGGAACGTTCGATTTCATTCACGATATTTTCTAATTGCCCGAGTGAGACTGGACGTTTTTCTGCTGAACGAACTAATCCGTTTAATAATTTTTCACGGCTAAATTCTTCACGATTCCCATTTCGCTTAATCACAAGCAATGGCGCCTTTTCTAAGCGCTCGAATGTTGTAAAACGGTAGCCACATTCTTCGCATTCTCTTCTTCTACGAATAGAACGGCCATCATCGGCTGGACGACTATCAACTACGCGAGAACCATTGTTTTTACATTTTGGACATTGCATTGCAAACACCTCTCCTTT
>JAGZLX010000021.1 GCA_018364485.1 Granulicatella adiacens | reverse complement strand
AAAACATATTCTAAATCAAGTGACTTAGCAAATATGTTCCAAGCAGGCGAAGTACAAGTGGCAGTCGTTGTAGACTTTGCGATTCCTACTGTACAAAAAGCAAACAGCAATGTCGTTTCTGTCGTTCCTGAATCTGGAACTTATGCAAACTACAACACGGTGAACATTGTTAAAGATGCGAAAAACAAAGAAAATGCGTACAAATATGTTAACTTCCGTATCGGCGCTGAAAACCAAGCTGTAAAAGCAAAATCTTTGAGTGAAGCTCCTGTTAATAAAGATGTAAAATTAGCAGATAACGAAGTGAAAACAATGACTTATGGGGACGTTGCAAAACGTGCGAAAACAGTTGATTTCAAACTTGTAAACGAAAACCTTAAATCTTGGATTGACCAATGGAATAAAATCTTAAACCAATAGGATTTTGAATTTTATTTAAGGACAGATCAAAAAAAGTAGACGAGCCGCTAGATAGTTGTTAGACTGGCGGCTTTGTTCTTCTAATGCGAGTTTTGATTGTTCTTATAATGGAATTCAATTAGAATAAAGAAGACAGGAAAGGGAGTGGCAGTAATGAGAATCGGTTATAAAAATGCATGGATTTTAACGATGGATGATGCCTTTACAGAGTACCGAAGTGGGTACTTAGTAATCGAGGAGCACTCGATTGTGGAAGTTGATGCGATGGATCAGTTTGAAGAGAGTAAGGCAGACCAGTGGATTGATGCGCATGGTGGAATCCTGCTTCCTGGGTTCGTGAACGCTCATACGCATTGCGGGATGATTCCTTTCCGTTCATTAGGTGACGATTGCCCAGACCGCCTCAGACGCTTCCTATTTCCATTAGAACAAGAAGTGGTCGATGAACCGTTAATCGCCAAGAGCACGGCCTACGCGATTGCAGAGATGCAACTCGCAGGGGTGACTGCGATGTGTGATATGTATTATTTTGAAGACGCCGTTGCGAGAGTCGCAAAAGAAATGAAGATGCGTTCTCTAGTAGGCGAAACGATTATCGATATGAAGACGCCCGATAGTAAAAATACAGATGAAGCTTTAGCGTATACCCAAACGTTTGTTGATAAATGGAAAGGGGACGAACCCGTACACCCATTAATTGCCCCTCATGCTCCAAATACAAATACCGAAGAAGTGATGAGAGCAATTCTAGTGTTTGCGAAAGAAAACCAAGTTCCTATTACGCTTCATGTTTCTGAGATGACGTACGAGATGGATTATTTTCGTAAAACCTATAACCAAACACCAATCGAATTTTTAGAGTCGCTTGGATTTTTCGAAGTGCCGGTTATCCTGGCGCATGGAATCCTGATGACTGAATCCGATGTCGAAATTCTGGCTAAGTATCCAAAAGTCAGCGTCGTTCACTGCATCGGCGCCAATACGAAGTCTGCCAAAGGAGTCGCACCAATTCGAAGTTTACTAGACCATGGAGTGACGGTTGGATTAGGAACGGACGGCCCAAGTAGCGGCAATACGCTAGATTTATTTACACAAATGCGAATGGTAGCTAATTTCCATAAAACGCATCTGAAGGACCGTAGCGCGTTCCCTGCAAAAGAAATCGTGGCTTTGGCGACAAGAGGTGGGGCAAAAGCGCTTGGACTCGACAAAGAAGTTGGAACGCTTGAAGCAGGCAAAAAAGCGGATGTGGTGCTTGTCGAAACATCCTCAGTGAATATGTTCCCTGTGCATGATGCGTATGCGGCCTTGGTGTATTCAGCCAATGCCTCTAATGTTCAAGATGTATGGATTAATGGGGAAAGAGTTGTTGATAATAAGAAGCTAGTGAACGGTTCACTAGAAGGGCTGCAAAGAGCGTTGAAAGAGGGAATGGTGACCTTTGAAAAGCGCGCGGTAGAACTATCTGCCCAATTATCATTCGAAAAATAAATAAAGTAAGTACGAAGATTATTTTATGTAGTACTATAAAAAACTTAGATTACCTTCGGTTATCTTCATAATAACGACAATAGCTGTACCGGATTGAGCCAAGGTCTCAATCCTACTGAGCCTCAAAGATTCTCTAGAAAATAAATTTTCAAGAGAATCTAATTCGCATAGGTTACTAGTCGCTATTGTTGTTATTATAGAAACCGAGGTAATCTTTGTTTTTATACATCAGATAGATAATCTTCGTACTTTTTTATTGTGCGAGTTAAAACAGGAATACTTCTACTGCTCTCGCTAAAAGTAAGAGAAGAGAAAAGAAATTATCATATATGATAATTTTTGTATCATCTATGATACGTATCATAAATGATACAAAAGAGGGTGTAACAAAAATGTTACGTAACAATTTTGTTACACCTCGAAATTTAGAAAAGAAAACAGCACCAAGGGCCCTTAAAGAGTGTCTTTGGTGCTGTTCATTTAGTTGAGTTTATTGTTTAACATAACCATTATCAAGTAATTTTTTAACGGCTTCGCTATATAATAAGTTTTCAGCTTTTGTATCTGGAAATCCTTTTGGATCGCGTCTGTGGAGTTCTTCCCTATCAATATTATTGTAATCAATTTTTAGAGTATGGATGTAAATGCCATCTTTTTGAGAGATAGTTGTTTCAAATCCTTTAACGCCATCATAAAGAGCTTGTCTTTTCTTCAGAATTTTTTGGATTTCTTCTTCAGTTTTGCCCATTTCTTTAGGATTGAATGTATAAACAGCATCCTGTTTGTATACGATATCGTCTTTAAAATAGTATTTTAGGGTTGTAGTACGTCCTTTTTCTTCATACTTATAAGTTGCTTCACCATCTTTTGGCAGAGCATCTGTTGTCGCTTGTTTATTGGATGCTACTTGTGTTGTTGGGGCAGTGGTAGTTGCTTGAGCTGCTTGTGTTGTCTCTGCAGCACTGCTGGTTGAGGCTTTTTGACCGCAAGCTGCAAGTACAAAAATTGAAGAGAGTAATACGAGTGATGTTTTCAAATTTTTCATCGGTAATTATGCCTTTCTAATGTGTTTTTTCGGACTCCGTTGCCATCTAAAAAAGCAGAGCGCAACAAGTGGAATCTGCTTTTAGATTACATTATTGAACTTCGTGGAATCCCATTTGAACGAGGTTTTCTTTTACTTTAGCTAAGTTTGTTGGATCATCAAATGCCGCAGCTTGAGGGTAAGCTGCTTTTAATTTCGCAACGTCAACAGTAGAATAGTCTGTTTCGTAAGTTTGGATATATTTATCGCCATCTGACTTGAAGTCAAACTTGAAGCCGGCTAGACTGCCCACAGTACTTTTTAAAGTGTTATAAGTTTGTTCTAGAGCTGCTTTTTGAGTTTCATAACCTTGTTTTACAGCTTCTCTAGAGGCTTCTGGAAGGTTTCCAACACCAAAGTCAGTAACGACTTCTGTAACAGTTTTTACAACAACTCCACCTTTTGAGTAAAGTGTTAATTTAGTTGTCGCATTTTGGTTTACTAGCTCATATACATTTTTAACTTCAGTAGCATCTGATTGTGCTGCTTTTGTTGTTTGAGTTGGAGCAGTTGTAGTTGCTTGTGCAGTTGTTGTAGCTTGAGTAGTAGCCTGTGTTGTTGCTTGTGTTGACTCTTCTTTTTTACCTTGTCCACATGCCGCAAGTAATAAACCTGCAGAGGCTAAAAGTGTTAGTTGTTTGATTTTTGTATTCATAGGGATACATCCTTTCTGTTTTTAAAAATCTTATTGAACTTGTTTAAATAATTTTTGTCTTTCGAATTCTGATTTCATTTCACTGAAACTAGAAGAATATGTTTTTTTAGGATCGATTTCTTTTAGTTTTGCGAAATCAACCTTTGTATAATCATATTCTTCAATCGTTGTAACAGTGTATCCATTAATTTCATATGAAAAAGAAACGCCGTCTACAGAACTATATTTTTCTTTACGATTCTTAACACTCTCTTCAGTAGCAAGTTTTTCTTGTTCTAGCGCTAGGTCCTTAGAGTTGCCAAACTTTTCAAAGTTTTTATGCATTTTAAAGATTACTTTTGTGATAGTATCGCCTTTATGATAAACGATATATTCCAGAACGTCTCCAACAATTGTAGCTTTGAAGACTGCAACTTCTTGGCCTTCTGGAGCTTGTACGGCGTTTTCTTTTGCAACGGTTGTTGTTGCTACAGTTGTAGTAGGTGCTTGCGTTGTTGGAGCCTGAGTCGTTGCTTGAGTCGTTGGAGCTTGAGTAGTAGCTACAGTTGTCGTTTCTTCTTTTTTACCTTGTCCACAAGCGGCTAGTAAGAAACCTGCAGTTGCTAAAAGCGTTAGCTGTTTGAGTTTTGTATTCATTTTATAGAAATCCTTTCTATAAGTATATGGTTAGTCAACTCTTGTAAAACCGGCATCGAGTAGTGACTGTATGATTTGATCGTAATTCGTAGCCTCTTCCTTAGACGTAAAATCTGGATCGATTTCTCTTAGCTGATCGAAGTTTACATTCGAATAGTCGACTTCGTATGATTGGATGTATTTAGTTCCTTCCATACGAATATCAAGCTTTAGACCAGTGACATCTTTAATTTGCTCTTTTAATTGATTATAGCTTTGCTCCATAGTTTGCTTTTGTGTTTGCAACGCTTGTTTGAACGCTTCTTTAGAGGCTTCGGGCAATCCTGATATGTCAAAATCGATAATGGAATCGGTCGTCATTTTTTGAACCAAGCCATTTTTAAAGGTAATCTTGACTTTCGTTATGTTGTTTCCATTAATTCGCTCAAATGCGACTTGACCTTCTTTAGCATCCGATTTGGCGACTGTTGTTTGAGCCTGAGCAGTCGTTGCTTTTTGTGTAGTCGTTGTCGCTTGAGTGGTTGCCTGAGTTGTGGGGGCTTGCGTCGTAGCGACCGTTGTTTCTTCTTTTTTGTCTTGTCCACAAGCGGCTAGGAGTAGTGCACTTGTAAAGAGTAGTGCTGTTACTTGTACAGGTTTCTTCATACATTATCTCCTTCATTTCTTTAAAAAAAAGGGGAGAAGAGGTCAATCTTCTCCCTATTTAATTTGGAAATTTGCAAATTATTTTTCTTTATAGCCACCGTTAATAAGAGCTTCTTTAAATTGAGAGTAGCCAAGAGTGTTGTCATCACGTAGATTTAAACCTGGTATAGTTTCTTTTAATTTCTTCATATCGATTTTAGTGTAATCGAATGAATAATCAATTGTGAAAATATCATCTTTGTAATCTGTTTTAATTTCAAATCCTTTACCGATAAAGTCTTTTAGTGATTCTTGTGTTTTGGCAGAAGAGTTTTTTAGCGCTTCAAGAGGGTTATCGCCTTCCATTTTTGAAACGATATAAGTAGTTACAGATTCTTGTTTTAGTAAAACATCGTCTTTGTAGTATAAAGTCATTGTTGCTGTAACGGCTTCGTCACCAGCTACAAGAACTGTTTTTTTAGCATCCGCAAGGCCATCAGCAGTTGTTGGAGTAGCTGTTGTTGGTGTAGCCGTTGTAGGAGCGGCTGTTGTTGTGTCTGCTTTAGCCTGAGTAGTAGAAGTTGAGTCTTGTTTTTGTCCACATCCTGCTAATACTAGACCAGCTGTAAATAGAAGTGCTAATGCTTTTGTTGTTTTGTTCATGATTTTTACCTCACTTTTTTTATGTATCGTAAAACCGGTATGAGAGAGCTCTTTACCGGTCTTGCTTATTTAATTATTTCTTTTCAGTATATCCAGCTTTTTCGATCAATTCTCTAGAAGCTTTGAAACTTACTTTATTACCGTCTCCTGAGAAAGAGTCTGGGAAAGCTTTTTTCAGATCTTCCAATTTAGCTACGGAATAGTCAATCGTTACAAGTTGAGTAATCACTCCGTCTTTTGATTCTAGAGTAGCAGTAATCCCTTTGATTTTAGTGTATTCCTCATTCTCTTCTTTAAGTTGTTCCATTGCTTCGTCTTCAGAGATTGGTAACTCAGAAATAACGTATTTCGTTTCAGCAGATTGCTTCGTTACAACGTCTCCTTTATAGTAATAAGTTAATGTTGAAGTATGCTGACCATTCTTTAGTTCGAATGTCGCAGTTTCTTCTTTCGCACATCCTAATAGTACGAATAATGCTGTAAATAACACAGCGAATAATTTCATTGCTTTTTTCATGCAATTCATCCTTTCGATTTGTAATATACTCATATTATAAAACTAACAATTCTAATATGCAAGCTATTTTATAAAAAAAGGGTACCGAGTGATGTTGACAATTGCTAACGGTTTGAAATTATTTAGAATGTGCTATACTAATCTTACAGTGAAATGGAGGAGAAAGTATGAATCAAACTGTAAACTTCTTGAAAGAACTTGTAGCAATTCCGTCACCAACTGGCTATACCAAAGATGTGCAAGACTATTTAATCGATGTCTTAACAGATATGGGGTATGAGCCAACGCGTACAGCAAAAGGATTAGTGGTTGTAACAGTACCTGGCGCAGACGACGAAAGACACCGTGTCGTAACAGCACACATCGATACACTTGGGGCGATTGTTCGTGCAGTGAAGCCGGATGGACGCTTAAAACTCGACCGTATTGGTGGATTTGCTTGGAATATGATTGAAGGAGAAAACTGTACGGTTCACGTTGCTAGCAATGGAACGACTGTTTCAGGAACAATTCTGTTACATCAAACAAGCGTACACGTATACCGTGAAGCAGGAACAGTAGAGCGTAGCCAGGATAATATGGAAGTTCGTTTGGATGCGAAAGTGACAAACGAAGCCGAAACGCGTGCATTAGGAATCGAAGTAGGGGACTTTGTATCTTTTGATCCACGTTTTATTATCACACCAACAGGATTCATTAAGAGCCGTTTCTTAGATGATAAAGTTAGTGCCGCAATTTTATTAACCTTATTAAAGAAATACAAATCAGAAGGAATCACGTTGCCAGTGACAACACACTTCATGTTTAGTTGTATTGAAGAAACTGGAACAGGAGCCAACAGTAGCATTCCAGAAAAAGCGGTAGAATTCTTAGCTGTGGATATGGGGGCGATGGGGGATGACCAACAAACAGACGAATACACCGTTTCTGTTTGCGTGAAAGACGGTTCTGGACCTTATAATTTTGATTTCCGCCAACATCTTGTATCTCTATGTAAGGAAAAAAATATTCCATTTAAATTAGATATTTATCCTTATTATGGTAGTGACGCTTCAGCAGCGATGCGTGCTGGGGCAGAAGTGAAACATGCCCTACTCGGTGCTGGAATTGAATCAAGTCACTCTTATGAAAGAACGCATCTTGATTCGGTTGAAGCAACACAACAGTTAGTCGATGCCTACCTTTTAAGTTCATTAGTAGAAGCTTAATATTGAGCCTTTCCAACAGTGTTTGGGAAGGCTTTTTTTGTTTTTGAAAGTTTTTTGAATTATTTTGTTGACACGGTCTCTTCAGGGGAGTATACTCTAAAACGTAAACTTTACGATTTAGAAAGTGAGAGAGTCATGAACAAGAAGGAAAAGGTTATTTTAGGAGGGGCAGTTGCGCTAGGCTTGCTATTTGCATCGGGTGCCGTATTATCCCAGCAACAAGCCCAAACAACGGATGCAACAACTGAGGAGACAACCATTGATGCCGAGCGTATGGCGAAATACGAACAGGCTGCACAAGAAATTAAAGACAATAAACCAAAGACAATTGTCGGAGAAGTATTTGAGAATGGTTATTTGAAAAAACATGGAGACCATTATCACTTTGTATATGGTGCGCCACCAGCAGATGCCATTTATGAACAGAAAAAACCAGGTGTAACAACGAGTACAGTAGAAGACAATTACGTCTTCAATCCAAATGATATCGTGAGTGAAAATGAATTAGGCTTCGTTGTTCGACATGGCGACCACTTTCATTTTATTTACCGTTCGCAATTAGCAAACGCACAAACAGTGATAAGAGAAGATGAAAATGGCAAGAAGAGAACGTGTAAGTTATTACGTATCCCGCACGGAGACCATTTCCATGATGTATTAGACTGTGGGGACGGCAGTGCTTCTTTCGCCTTTGACGATGAACCAATTTCAAGACCATCGACTGGTGGAAGCCACACAGGAGTCGCTAGCACAATCGGTTCGGTTACACCAACAAGACCAAGTACGGCAAGCGCACAACCTGTAACACCTCCAGCAACAGATATTGCAACACCGCAAGCTGAAGAGTGGACATTGCAATCTCCAGAAATTCAAAAATATTTAGATTACATCGTGTATGCTTACGGCGTGGAACGAGATACGATTAAGTTCGAGTCCGTGACCAATGATCAAGGAGAGTATGTTGGGAAAGTATTTGCCTTCCAAAATATGGAACAAGGACAAGACAAGAGTCATATCCATCCTTGGGTGATTCCATTGAAACGCTTCGAGGTGCCAAATTCTGACCCATCGATTCCAGCAGAAGTGCGACTATCCCAAGAGATTGATTTAATCGCAAGACGTATGGGCATTTCTCGTACAGCGATTCGCATTGTAAATGGACGTTTCGATATTCCTCACGGCGACCATAGTCACTCAATGAATATCGTCAATAAAGACGGCGTCGAAGCGTATGAGAAAAATAAACTTCCAGTCATCGTTCCTCCATTTGTGGCAGGAGACGTGAATTTGGATGCCGTTTTTGCAAAAATCGATGAAGTGAAAGCTCATGCCAGTGAAAAATATAAAGACGATCCTGTAACATTGAACCGTATTTTAGTGGCCTTGACTGAGTACAAAGAACTAGTGCAATTAAAAGGGAACTCAACAGAAGGATTCATCAAAGGATTGGAACACTTCGAGGCGCAAACGGTTAACCATGAAGCGGTTGCTGCTGAAGAAGTAACGCCTGAAGAACAAAAGATGAACGCGACCCACGAAGAAACGGTACGCATGGTTGGTGAGTTGAACTTACAAGACTACGGTGTGACCGCGGATGAGTTGAAAGACTTAGCTTCAAAAGCGCGTGAATCCAATAAAGAAGAACAAGTAAACGCGATTCGTGCATTGGTTCAAGCATTACGTGATGCCAACGACCGTATTAGTATCGAAGGAATGCGTTACTTATACTTCTTAACACAACACGTTTTAGACCAAGAATTGCCAGCTGCGCTTCGTGAAGAAGTTGCAAGCTTAATCAAGCGTTATATGGGTTCACGATTGAACTTTGCGACAACACCTGTTGAATCACTCATTATCGAGTCTTATCGTGCAAAATTAGCGATTAAAGAATCTCATGCGAAATTCGATGGGAAAGTCGATGCAACAATCGGAAAGAATCTGAAAGAAATTTTAACGCCTGCGTCTGAGGAAGAACAAAGCATTTTCCAAGAGGCTAAAGACTTCGCTGAAATGGCGCTGGATGAATCGGATAAAGATAACAGCACTCCGAAGAGCTCTATCCTAGATGTGAAACCTTCAGAGGAAAAACCATCCGAAGAAACCACAACGACACAAAGCGAAACGACTGAAACGACAGAAAAAACAGAAACTACAGAAAGTACGACAGCTTCTGTAGAGACCACAGAAGCAACAACGGCTACAACAGAAGCCGCTACTACGGTAGAAACTACAACTGTTGAACAATAGAAGTTTTAAACACGTAACTCTTTAATAAAGAAGAGTTGCGTGTTTTTATTTCCTATGAATAGAAGGTTTAGCGGTATTTATGGTATACTAATACAGCATTCTAGTTGAAGGAGGGATTTAAATGGCAGTCATGCATTTTGGTGAAAACAATACTTGGATTAACATTAATTCAGATTTAATCAGTGAATATTCATCCATTTACGATACATACGAAATCGATGACGAAATGATTGAATACGCGCTTGATAAAAACGAACGCGCGCATATGGAGTATAATCGCCGAACGAAGACATTGGTGGTCATTTATAATGTCCTCAACTTAACACGCGAAGAGAATCATTACGATACGATTCCGTTGACGTTTATCGTACGACAAAATCAAATCGTTACGATTTCCAATGCGCAAAATGAATATATAATTGATCAAATTCGTGAAGAGCTGGAAGAGAATATGCATTGGAGCGTATTTAATTTCTTATTACATAGTTTATTTGCGATTTCGGAAAACTATTTCCCAATTATCGAAAAGTTAAATAAAGAGCAACAAAACATTAGTAAATTGCTTCGAAAGAAAACGACAAAGGATAATTTATTCCGCTTATCTGACATGCAGATTGAGGGAATGTATTTAGTTTCAGCGACGAAACAAAACGCGGTTGTACTCGAGCAATTGAAGACACAGCAAGCCTTCAAGGCGCTCGACGACTTTGAAAGAGAGCAGTTGGAAGATAATATCATCGAAGCGAATCAATTAGTAGCGATGACAGATTTACATCTTCAAATCTTGCATCAAATCGCAAACACGTATAACAATATATTGAATAATAACTTGAACGACACGATGAAATTTTTAACAGTCATCTCGATTTTAATGACGATTCCGGATATTGTGACGGGATTCTTTGGGATGAATGTGCAGATTCCGTTTACGGAGTTTAGACACGGATGGGCGATCATTCTTTTGATTATCGCACTCGGTTGGATAGGCGTGTCGCAGATTATCAAGCGCATTATGAAAGATTAACCAAAAACACCTTCCTACTTGATAGGAAGGTGTTTGTTGTTGTTTATGTGCTAGGTTTTTATTGGTGCTCAGATATATGATTACTTCGAATCCTTGCGGATTTGTTTATTGTAGCTGTAACGTTGCACCGGCTTGAGCCTAGGTCTCAAGCCTTTAAAAACTCAAAACGGGCGTACGGAATAAATTCCTACGCCCGTTAATTCGTTTTAATGCTTTTTCACGTTACTGCTACAATAAAATCCACAAGATTCTCCGTAATCATTTTGAGCACTGAAAAACTACTTCCTATCGGGTAGGAAGTTTTTTTGGAAATCTAAGAAGAGGAGACCTATCTAACCTCGTTTGGTGATGGGAGGTTAGAGAAGTTTCTTAGCTTTTTCGGTATTGGCGAAGTGGAGTTTGGCTACTTTGCCGAGGAGTTCCATGCCACCGTGTTTTAAAATAGTGGCTGCTGCTTTGTCAACGTTGGCACCGGCACCGCTTGGGAGTTCATATCCGTATTCGGCACTTAGAGAGTCGAGGCCGTCGAGGAAGGCGCATCTGGCAATCATTGAGGCAGCTGCAACTGCGATATGGTGGCTTTCACCTTTTGTAATAAAGTATGTTTTCTTCTTATCGATAAGGTCTTGGCCTTTGAGATAACGATAATACAAGTCTGGTTTACAGAATTGGTCGATTAAGTACGCTTCTGGAGCCTCAGGAACGAGTTTTTCTGTTAAGAGACGGAGAGCTTGGTTATGAAGCAGCGCCTTCATTTCGTTTAGATTTTTGACTTGTTGGACTTCGTTATATTTTTCAGGCCAAAGTGTGAGTAATTTATAAGGCGCAGCTTCTTTGATTTTTGGAACGAGTGCCTTGATTTGGTCGTCCGTCATATCTTTTGAATCGCGAACGCCCATCGCTTTTAGTGTGGCAATGTTTTCTTTTGAAACATAAGCTGCCGCAACGGTTAGTGGTCCAAAGTAAGCGCCGTTTCCGACTTCATCACTTCCGATAACGCTCCAAGTCGCAAAGCCTTCTGGAAGAGTAGAGTCTTCGAGAGCTTTCTTTGAAGTGGCGTCAATCGATTGTTCGAGGTGGTTCTTTTGGATAAAGTCTTCAATGCCTTTTCCTTGGAAGAGAACCTTGCCCGATTTATAGGCCGTAATCGATAAACCGTCGACCTTTAGACGCAATGTTGCGTGTGGTGGAGGAGATTGCGTGTATGAAGCGTAGGTTGCTCCAAGGGCCGCAATTTGCTCTGGTGATAAAATTAAAGTTAATGAATTCATGTCGTTCCCCCTTTTCTTTTTAGCATACCATGACAAATTTCATCCGTCCACTGTCTAAAAAAGTGGATTATTAGTGTATTTTTTTAATGAAAAATGGTAAAATAAGGTGATATTATGGAGAAAGTGAGAGGGCCTTTTGTGAATCAACCAAAAACAAGAGTAAAAGCAACGATTTCAGGGAAATCTTATACGATTATTGGTCGTAAGTCGCAACAAGAAATGCAAAGTATTGTGCGTGTCTTACAAGAACAATTAGATCAAATCACTCGAGTATCTGACAAATTGTCGACGGAAGAAGTGGCGCTTCTTGCAGCCATCAATGCCATCTCGAATCAATTTGAAAAGCAAGAAGAAGTGGTCGCGCTGAAGAAACGTGTAGAGCAGTTGGAAAAAGAATTGCGCTCCGTTCAACATAAACGCCCTTCAATTGATGCTTCAAGAAAACAAGAATTAGAAAAACAATTTGAATTACAACAAGATTTGTTGAGAAGGTAGGTTTCAATGGTAACGTTAATTATTTTATTTTATTTATTAGTTGGTGTGTATACCGGAATGCGCCGAGGATTAACTTTAGAACTCGTGTATATCGCAGGATACTTCATCACATTCCTGGTTGCGATGTTCACTTACGAAGGATTCGCAAAATTCTTATCGGTGTATATCCCATATCCATCATACATTCCTGGAAATCACTTAGCGATTTTCACAGAAGCCCAAGCGATGTCACTCGACCAATCATTCTATAAATTGGTTGCATTCCTAGTCATCATGATTCTTGGATGGTTAGTGGTTCGTTTCCTTGGATATGTCGCTAGCGAATTAACATTCTTACCGTTATTGAAACAATTCAATACAATCGGCGGAGCGGCACTTGGATTCTTGATGAACTACTTATTCATATACTTTGTATTATACGCTGTGGCGATGATTCCACTGGCACCAGCACAAAAGATTGTTGAAGGTGGATTGCCAAACTTCATCATCACAAAAACACCAATTGTGACACAACTCGTATCAAGTTGGTTATTACCTAAATAAAACCTCGAAGCGTGGAACAAACTTGTTCCACGTTTTTTAAGAAAGAAGGACTGTTATGAATTCGAAAATCGAAAAGGTTTTAGAATTTTCAAAAATTAGAACACAACTGGCCGAATATGCGACTTCCGAAAAAGGAAGGCAAATGATTAAGGAACTTCCGATTGAAGTCGATGCAAAGGCCATTCAACATAAAATCGAAGAAACAACAGATGGAGTGGAGTTACTCCGTCTCAAACAAGGGATTCCAATTCCACGATTGAAAGATATTAGTTTTGCTTTGAAACGTCTAGAGCTAGAAGCAGGGCTGAATGGACGCGAATTAAGTGATATCCTGCGTGTGTTAACGACAACGCATGAGGTTGAGCGTTTCTTTGAAAAAGTCGAAGAAGAAGAAATCTCATTAAAACGTGTGCCTCGTCTGGTCGAAAAACTAGAGAGCATTCCAGAGGTGACAAGCGAACTAGAAGCGTCTATTCGTGAAGACGGGTATGTCCTAGATAGCGCGTCTCCAACTTTACACGGGGTTCGTGTAGGGATTCAAAAGACGGAACAAGATATTCGTCGTCAAATGGATCAATACCTTACAGGAAAGAATTCGCAATATTTAAGCGATACGATTATCACGATTCGTAATGACCGTTATGTACTTCCTGTAAAAGCAGAGTATAAATCAGTCTTTGGCGGAACGGTCCATGACCAAAGTTCGACAGGACAAACGCTCTTTATGGAGCCACAAGCAGTCGTAAATTTAAACAACAAGCTTCGTGAGTATCAAATCCAAGAGAAGCGTGAAGTAGAACGTATCCTTTGGGAATTGTCTCAAAAACTCATGCCATATACGAATTCGTTGCATCAAAACCATTATGTATTGGCACGTCTGGATGTAGTGAATGCAAAAGCGCTGTACGCTCATGAATTGAGAGCAACAGAGCCGATTATCGACGCTAATAATTACGTAGCCCTCTGGCAAGTGTGGCATCCACTTTTAGAGCGTGAGAAGGCTGTAGCAAACGATATTATTCTTGGAGAAGAATATCAAGCCATTGTAATTACAGGGCCGAATACGGGTGGTAAAACTATTCTCTTGAAGACGGTCGGTGTGATTCAATTGATGGCACAGATGGGGCTGTATATTCCTGCGGGTGAAAATAGCCGAGTGGGAGTCTTTACGGAGATTTTCGCAGATATTGGAGATGAACAATCGATTGAGCAAAACCTATCAACGTTCTCATCTCATATGTCGAATATCGTGTCTATTTTGAAACAAATTAACGATAAGAGTTTGATTCTAATCGACGAAATCGGTTCGGGGACAGACCCACAAGAAGGCTCATCTCTTGCGATTGCGATTCTTGATTATATTGCAAGTAAGCAAAGTTATGTGATTGCTTCAACTCACTATCCAGAGTTGAAAGCATACGGCTATGACCGTCCTAAAACGATTAATGCAAGTATGGAATTTGATGGGGATACCCTTCAACCAACGTACCAACTCTTACTTGGTGTACCAGGGCGTAGTAATGCCTTTGATATTTCAAAACGTCTGGGCTTACCATCGATTATTATCGACCAAGCGCGCGGGCTTCTATCTGAAGAAGACCAAGACTTGAATGCGATGATTAGTGACCTCGAGCAAAAACGTCGCCGTGCGCAGCGTGATGCCGATAAGATGCGCCATCAGTTAGAATTGAGTACGCAGTTACTTGAGGACTTACAACGCGAAACAGAACAATTCCAAGCGAATAAAGCGCGTCTCTTAGAAGAAGCGAAAGAACGTGCGAATACGTTAATTGAGCAGAGCCAAGATGATGCGGATAAGATTTTATCTGAAATTCGTGAACTTCAATTAAGAAGTAAGCAAAGTACCGTTAAAGAGCATGAAATGATTGCGAAGAAAACGGCGCTAAAAGACTTGAAGCATGAGCAAGACTTGAAGAAAAACAAGGTGCTTCGCAAAGAAAAAGCGAAGAAGGCGATGCAAGTCGGACAAAGTGTCGAAGTTCTCTCATTTGGCCAACGCGGTACGCTTGTTGAAAAAGTGAACGACAAGGAATGGGTGGTTCAAATGGGAATCATCAAGATGAAGATTGCAGTTGAGGACCTTTCTCCAATCGCTGAGGCGCAAGAAGCCAAGCAACAAGTCATCGTTAAGAGTGCGCGTGCCAGTCACGTTTCTTCTGAACTAGACCTTCGCGGAAAACGATACGAAGAAGCGATGAAGGATCTAGAGTTATATCTGGATGCTGCGATTCTGGCGAACTATCCACGCGTGACGATTATTCACGGACGTGGAACTGGAGCTATCCAGCAAGGAGTTCATAAGGTGCTACGTAGTCACCGCTCTGTCGCCAGTTTTGAATTTGCACCGATGAATACGGGTGGAAATGGAGCGACCATCGTAACCTTTAAGTAAACCATGAGCAGAATAGTTGGTCGCAAGTAGGGGGATTGCTATACTAGGTTTGTAGAAAAAGGAAAGGATGATTCGAATGGTAAAATCATTAACAGATAAAAACTTTGCAGAAGAAACTAAAAATGGAGTAGTCTTAGTAGACTTCTGGGCAACTTGGTGTGGCCCATGTCGTATGCAAGGTCCAGTAATCGACCAATTAGACGAAGAAATGGGAGATAAAGTGACTTTTACTAAAGTAGACGTTGACGAAAACCCAGAAACAGCTCGTACATTTGGCATTATGAGCATCCCAACATTGCTTATCAAAAAAGATGGCGAAGCCGTTGATAAAGTAGTTGGCTACCATGCTAAAGAACACTTAGAAGAAATTTTAGAAAAATACTTATAAAATCTAAAGTCTCCGAACGCTTGATATATCAAGGTTTTTCCTTGGTATGTCAGGCGTTTTTTTATTTTGTTCAAAAATATTTTCGAAAAGGTGTTGACAAATTTTAGTTTTGGTTTTATAGTTAGTTACACAAGTAACTAACCGATTAACATAAAGTGATCATGAACAAGGAGGTGCGTTATGAAATTTGATTTTCAAAGTGATATCCCGTTATTTCAACAAGTAGCGAATCAATTGGAAGAAGAAATCTTCCATGAAGTCTACAAAGAAGGAGATCAAGTACCGTCGACAACTGAGATTTCCACAGGATATCAAATCAATCCAGCAACGGTCTTGAAAGGAATGAACTTACTCGTGAGCGAACAAATACTTGAAAAACGAAGAGGTCTTGGAACGTTTGTAGCAGAAGGGGCCAGAAAAATTATCTTAAGCAAGAAGCAAAATGAATTTGCCAATCAAATGGTGCCGAACTTCTTAAAAGAAGCACAAGCGCTCGGCATTACAAAAGACGAATTAGTAAAAATCATCGAAGGAGGCTTCCAATAATGAGTATCGAAGTCAAAGATTTAAAGAAGAAGTTTTTTAAAAAAGAAGCGGTAAAAGGAGCAACATTCACGATTGAACCTGAAAGTATTATCGGGTTGCTCGGACGAAATGGTGCCGGAAAGAGTACTGTGCTAAATATGATTGCACGCCGCATCGAAAAGACAAGTGGGGACATCACTCTTGATGGAGTAGACCTTCATAAGACAGCAAGCGCGATGCATGAAGTGTACTTATCAAGTTCTGATAACTGGTTCCCACGCGAATATAAATTCAAAGATCTTCTCGCTATCTATAAAGACACTTATCCAGAATTTGATATGGAATTTGCCGAAGACCTCATCAAAGTGTTTGATGTGAACGTAAAGCAAAGATACTCAAAAGCATCAACAGGGTATAAAAGCATTATGAAGATTATCTTGGCGCTTGCGAACCCTAGCGAATACATCTTCTTAGATGAACCAGTGCTTGGGCTTGATGCGAATCACCGACATATCTTCAACAAGAAATTACTCGAAGCGTATGCGCGCCGTCCTCGTACATTTGTCATCGCAACGCATTTAATCGAAGAAGTTGCTTCAATTCTAGAAAAAGTGATTGTTATTAAAGACGGATTGGTCACAGAAGAAGTACTGGTCGAAGATGTTCTTCGTAAAGGATACGTCGTAAGTGGGGCATCCTCATTGGTACAAGAATATGTTGCCGATAAGAAAGTTCTTGAAACAGACCAAATCGGAAACTTTACAAGAAGCGTGGTGATTGGTGCTATTGGAGAAGCACAACCAGGATTAGAGTTTTCTCCATTAACATTACAAGATTACTTTATCTCAATCACACGAAAGGAGAATGAATAAGATGAACCGTTTATTATCAGTTGTCAGCATGGGATTAGCTAGAAGATGGAAAACAATTTTAATGTTCTTAGGAATTTGGTGGATTATTACAAGTTTCTTAATGAAGATTTTTGCAAATGGGGACCTTAACACATTCGGTACTTATTTCCCGATTTACTTCGATAATGAAATTGCAATTATCCTATTACTCATCGGAATTGGATATATCGTTGAACAATTCCGTCTAGAAAGCCAATTAGGATTAACAAGAAAAGAACAAATCGAAAGCTTATTCATCCAAACGCTTGTCGATTCTGGAATCATCACACTCATTTACGCCTTATTAATTCCACTAAGAAATGGAGTTTCACTCGGCTCAGTAACCATTCAATCGATTTTAGGGGACCTATTTGACCCAGAAAATATCGTGATTAGCATCGCAGTTCTTTTCGTGAAGGTTGTTCTAATTCACCTAATCGCAAATGTTATTGGGATTGTTCTTAATAAAATTAATCAAAAGGCAGGCATTTTCGCATTATCAGGAGTGTTCATGCTTACTGCATTAATCGGTGGAAGTGCTTTTAGACGAGTTAGTGATGGCCAAATGCCAGAATTTGTAAAAGCTCTTCTAGAATTCATCAACCTCATTACAACACATAAAGTTGAATCTATTTCTATCGCATTAGTGATTCTAGTGGTGCTTCAAATCCTCGTTACAAGAAAACACCAAAGCATCACTCCAGACTAAAATCTATCCTAGAACTCCTGCTCGTCAGGAGTTCTTTTTGTTTAGGGCGGAGGTTTCTCTCCTTTCTTTTTTAGTCACCTGGTCGTATTAAAAAAGTTATGAGCACCAGTGTTTGAATGAAAAGGCTGGAGGAGTCAAACGGAGTGCCCATCGGATTCTATAGTGTGAGTAATAGCGAGCGTAACTGATGCGAATTAGCAGTAGTTAGGAATTGATTCCTTACTACTGCTTTGAGGCTCAGTAGGTGAGAGACCCTGGCTCGAGCCGCTACAGCTATTACAAACACTATGAAGAGATCCGATAAAGGCACGCAGTGTAGACCCTCCAAAGCCTTTTCATTCAAACACCGAAGGTGGAGTCCCGTTGATTAACTTTTTCATAAACCAAACCACTTTTGAATCAGCGTCACGCGAACTATGGTATACTATAGAAGACTAAAGAAAGAAAGGTTGAGAAACCATGAAAAGACCAATCGGGTTTATCGATTCGGGCGTTGGCGGTCTTACTGTCCTCAAAGAAGCCCTCAAACAATTACCAAACGAATCCATGATCTTCCTTGGCGATTCTGCACGTTGCCCATATGGCACACGACCTGTTGAAGAAATCCGCCAATACACATTAGAAATGGTGCAATTTTTACTAGAAAAAAATATTAAAATGCTTGTGATTGCATGTAATACCGCGACTGCAGTAGTTCTAGAAGAATTACAAAACACATTAACGATTCCAGTCGTTGGAGTGATTCAACCAGGAAGCCTTGCAGCCATCAAGCAAACGAAGAATGACCGCATCGGTGTTCTTGGAACAAACGCGACGATTGCTAGTAAAGTGTATCCAAAGACCATGCATGACAAGAATAAAGATATTGAAGTGTTCGATATTGCTTGTCCGAAATTTGTACTGATTGTTGAAAGAAATCAATCAGATACGAAGGAAGCAGAAGAAGTCGTTCGTGAAACCTTACGTCCATTAGAAGGAACCAAGGTCGATACAGTCATTTTAGGCTGCACGCATTACCCATTGCTTCGTCAAACGATTCAAAAAGTGGTCGGAGCAAACGTGACATTGATTGACTCAGGGGCAGAAACAGTCTCTAGTGTGAGCGCGTTATTAGATTATTGCAAATTAAGCGAAACGCCTGAATCGAATCCTGAACCAACTCTTGAAATTTATACAACTGGAGAAGCAAGCCTCTTTGAAGAAATTGCTGAAAACTGGTTGAATCGAACAGGTCTGAAGGTGAAGAAAGTGACACTAAAAGAAGAAGTGAAACCAGTTGAATTGAAAAAAGAAATCGTGATTGCGACGAATAATGTTGGTAAAGCCAAAGAGTTTGCAGAGATTTTTGAACCAAAGGGATATTCTGTAAAGACACTGCGAGATTTTCCAGAATTAGAAGAAGTCGAAGAGACAGGAAAAACCTTCGAAGAAAATGCACGATTGAAGGCTGAGACAATTGCCAATGCCTTACAAACAATCGTCTTAGCGGATGACTCTGGTCTCTGCGTGGATGCTTTGGACGGGCAACCAGGTGTGTATTCTGCACGTTTTGCTGGCGAACAAAAGAGCGATGCTGCGAATAACGCGAAGCTTTTATCAGAACTTGGTGGACTCGTTGGAGAGGAGCGCTCGGCTCATTTCACTTGTTGCTTAGTGCTAGCGGCGCCAAATAGTGAATCACTTGTAGTTCAAGCAGAATGCCCAGGCCAAATCGCGACACTCCCAGCTGGGGATAGCGGATTTGGATATGATTCATTATTCATTATTCCTGAGTATGGTAAGACATTTGCGGAACTAGGAATGGATATTAAAAATAAAATTAGCCACCGAGCAAAAGCCATTGAATTGCTTGTTAGCCAGTGGGAAAAATGGACTCATGAGTTAAATCAAACGGAGGAATCATTATGAAAATTGTCGTTGTCAGTGATAACCATGGACAAGAATTAACATTAAAGAGAATCTTCGACCATTATGCAGGAAGTGATGTGACATTTGTGCATACGGGAGATTCAGAATTTCCTTATAAAGATGAACGTCTATCGCATTGTATTCGCGTAACAGGAAACTGTGATTACGACCCAGAGTATCCTCGTTCAGAAGTGTTCACACTAGAAGGTATCAATTTCTTTGTAGCGCATGGGCATTTTGAATATGTGAACACCGGTCGTGAGTATTTAGCAAATGCGGCTAAAGAAATGGGTGCGCGTGTCGCATTTTACGGACATACGCATAAACTAAATGCTGAGAATGTTAACGGTGTGCTTTGCATCAATTCAGGGTCAACGAACTACCCGCGTGGTAGCTATATGGGGACACCGTCGTATGCAGTACTGGATATTCTTTCAAAAGACAAATTACGCTTAACCTATTACACAACAAAACACGAAATATTAGATGGGCTCGTTTTAGACTATACGTGGTCTAATGAGGGAGGGTATACGCTTGATTCATAAGAAAATCCAAGAGTTACTACTTGAAGATCGCGATAAGCTTTTTATCGATGCAGAAAAAGTAGCTATTCTTCAAGAAGACCATACTTTGGAACACGCGATGCTTGTGTTGACGAATGTGCGTTATTCACTCATTCCTGTACTGAATAAGGAAAATAAAATTGTAGGTCTGATTTCACTGGCGATGATTTTACACAAAATCACGGGCGTGGAACAAATTCATATGAATCAGTTAGGAAAATACAAAGTGCGTGAAGTCATGCGTACGGAGTTTCCAATCATTCATCAGGATACTCAAGTGGAAGATGTATTAAATGAACTTGTGGATGAGAGTTTTATTTGTATTGGGAATGAGGAGGATGAGTTTGTGGGGATTGTGACGAGGAAGGAGCTTTTAAAGCGCATCAACTTCATGGTACATGAACTCACCCGCGAATATGAATTTGTGGAAAAAGAAAATAGTAAATAAACCAATTACTTTAGAGTCCTTTGGATATTCAGATAGTAATCATTGTAGCTGTATCGGACTGAGCCTTACGTCTCAGTTCCTATCGAGCCTCAAACTGGCGCTAGAAAATAAATTTTCAAGCACCAGTAATTCGCATCGATTACACTCGCTACGATGATTACTACATTATCCAAAGGACTCTTTGTAATGGGTTTATTCAAATTTGAGTGAGTTTATGTGCCATTCCGTAGAAAGTAGAGGAAATGTGAGGAAAGAATCTGCATCCCAATTGGAAGGTTCATGTTGAGTTTCTTAGAGCACAAAGCGATTTCTTTTTAGGAATTCTAGATAATAGCTATAATGGGGCACCAGCTCGAGTCTTTCATCTCTCGCTTTAAAAGCCTCAAAAAGGGAGTAAGACCAAAGACAAAAACGGGATCACAGTGTGAGCCCGTTTTTCTTTGTAGTCTTACCCCCGCAAGGCTGATTAGGAGTAAGCGAATCACGAGTGATGAAGCTTAATTCAATCAGCTACTGCGTCTATTTTTATAAAGTTTTTTATGTATGGAATAAATTCCTTACGCCCTTTAATTCGCATTTTATGCGTATGCCCATTATTGCTATTATAGAATTCCTCGGAATCTCTGTAGCTTATTTTTATAATGCAGATGAGTTATATACCATTCCGTAAGAAGGAGAGAGGAAGGAATAGGGTGTGGTGCATCCTATGGAGTGGATTATAAGGAAACAAAAAAAGAAGGCGTGGGCCTTCTTTTTTAATTGGTTGTATATGGGATGACTGGTGAAGAAAGGTCGATGCCTTTTTGCAACAGTGCTTCTTGATAAAGGGTGAGGTAACGCTTGTAAGTGGCGTGTTGTAAACCGTTCTTTGTCATCAGTGCGATGGTGAACACAAATTGGCCGTTTGGCTTGGTTTGTGGGCCAACGATATTTGGTGGTGATGCCAATGCGTCGTCTGTTTCGGCATATTGTTTGTGTACGGCTTCAATGGTTTCATAGACGCTCTTCAAGTCGACGTTACTGCTAATTGGAAGTTCGATTAAAGCGCGCATATTTCCACGAGATTGGTTGCTGACAACAGTGATATTGCGGTTTGGAATGTAGTGCAGTGTTCCGTCATATCCGCGAACTTGTGTAGTACGGACTCCGACGCTTGCAATGGTTCCAGAAATGTTGTTGATTAAAACGGCATCTCCAACTTCGAATTGACGTTCGAGTAGGATGAAGAGACCATTGATCACATCTGATAGGAAACCTTGTGCGCCAAGACCAAGTGCAACCCCAGCAATTCCAGCCCCTGCGAGTAAGCTAGAGATTGGAACCCCGATAATCGAGAGAATCCAGTAGATTAAGATGAAGTATAAGAAATAATCGAGCATATTTTCTAAGAGCTTCACGATTGTCTTTTGTCTGTTTTCGCTTTGACGAACGACTTTCACAGAGGAAAGAATAGTTTTCTTAAATAGAAAATGTAAAAATTTCTTTCCAAAGTAGAATAGTAGGAATAATAAAATTAATGATAATAATTTCGTAAAAACATTAGATAAAATGGATTCCCAATCAAAGGAATTCCAGTAATTCGTAAAGAAATTTGAAATGGAATCTATCCATAAGACGTTGTGCATATTTGTCACCCTTTATTAGTAATAAAATAAGTGTACCATATGTAAAAAATGATTGAAAGTAGTGCAGTTTCAAGTATTAATTTTATGGTATTTTTCATGAGAAAGTGTTATCATTAATTTATACTATAAGATTGGAGGAATGGCTCAATGACAGGTGTTGAGATTGCTGCATTAATTGCTGCATGTGCTTTATTAGCATTAGTGGTTTTTGTAATTGTCAAAGTATCACCGATTTTATCAAGATTAAATAAAACCGTTGATAACGTGAATCATTCATTAGAAGTCATTACAAAAGATGTTGATAGTCTTTCAATTGAAGTTGAAGGATTATTAAATAAAGCAAATGTACTTGTAGATGACGTGAACGGCAAACTTAGAGTGACAAATCCGTTGTTTACAGCGGCTGGCGAATTAGGTGTGACGATTTCAGATGTGAACTCATCTTCACGTAATCTTGCAACAAAAGCAGTGAAGCTTTCAAAAACAAGCCGTGCAGTAGCGGCATTTAATTTTGGAAGAACAATTCTTTCAAAGAAGAAAAAAGTAAAATAACGAAACGGAGTGTTGAACATGAGTAAATCAGGTGGATTTTTATTAGGAGCATTTATCGGAGCGTCTGCAGCAGCAGTAACAGCTTTATTATTTGCACCAAAATCAGGTAAAGAATTACGTGAAGATTTAGCGAAAGAAGCAGATCGCTATAAAGAACAATTATCAGAATACGGTGAAATCGCACGTGCAAAAGGTGTTGAATTTGCAGAAGTAGCTAAAACTTCAACACAAGATATCCGCATTAACTTACAAGAACAAGCTGGCCACTTAAAAGAACAAGTGTCTAAACAAGCAGCTAACTTAAAAGACCAAGTTGCAGTACAAACTGAAAACTTAAAAGGCCAATTTAACGAAACAGTTGATAAAGTAAAAGGAAACTTTGCTAAACACAAAGAAGAATCAGCTGAAGTAGTTGCTGAATTAGCGGAAAACGTTAAAGAAAAAGCAGAAGACGTTAAGGAAAAAGCAGAAGACGTTAAAGAAGAAGCTTAATTTCATTAATAAATAACGAAAGCCTGGGGAAATCCCCAGGCTTTTTCTTTTGTGGTTTAGAAGTCGTATTGAACAGATGTGAAGAGTTTTGCACCGTCTTTTGTTACGGCTAAGCAGTCTTCAATACGTACCCCGTAGTCACCTGAAATATACACACCAGGTTCAACAGAGAAGCACATCCCTTCAACGAGTTCCATATCGTTTCCTTCCATAATAGAAGGGAACTCATGAACGCTTTGTCCAATTCCGTGTCCAAGGCGGTGGATGAAGTATTCACCATATCCAGCTTCCGCGATAATGTCACGAGCAATCTTATCAATTTCGCTAGCTTTCATGCCAGGTTTTACTGCTTGGATAGCTGTATCGTGTGCTTTTTGTACAATGTCATAGATTTCTTGATGGCGTGGGTCTTTCGCGCTTTCGCTTCCAAAGAAGACCGTACGAGTAATGTCACTTGCGTAGCCATCGACCATCGTTCCTAGGTCAAAGAGGACCCATTCGTTTTCTTTAAGGGTACGGTCTCCAGGTTCACCGTGAGGATCCGCAGCGTGGTCTCCAAAGAGCACCATTGTATCAAAGCTCATTTGAGAGACACCTAGTTTTTTCATTTCGAATTCGATAATGGCAACGACTTCGCGTTCTGTAATGCCAACTTTCAAGGCCTTCTTTCCAATTTCAATGGCTTTATCGGCAAAGGTTCCTGAGTAGACAAGCTTATCAACAGCTTCTGCGTCTTTTACGAGACGAAGTTGTTGAACCACTGGCGTTAAGTCCACTGAGAACCGAATACCAGGGAAGTGCTTTTGCAATTGTTCAGCAGCAAAGAGTGAGAAGTCCACTTTTTCCACGGCGAAATTAAGCTCTGTAGGGAAGTGTTCCTTAATCGCATCTGATAAGAGTTTCCAACCATCTTCATGGTCTTGATAACTCTTCACGATAAAGCCGGGCTCAGCTTTTTGAGCGACTTGATGTTCTAATGCTGGAACGAAGAGTAGCGGAGTAGCACCGGGTGTATATACAAGGGCTACAATTCGTTCATGTGGTTCTGTTGAGAATTTCGTCAAAAGACGAATAGTCTCTGGATTTTGGATAAAAACAATCGGATTTTGTTTTTCTTTCATTTCACTTTCCAATTGCATAAAAGTAGCGTTTAGTTTCATAATTTCATCTCCTTGAATCTATTGTAGCATATTATTACATCAATGATGTAAATAGTTTCAAAAATTATATGAAAATTGTTGTTAAACGCTTGCAAAAGATTTATGAAAGTGCTACCCTAAGATTAGATGAAAAGATGCACAAAGGAGATTTGTAGATGGAAAAGCAAACAATTACGATTTATGACGTTGCTCGTGAAGCAAATGTATCCATGGCTACTGTATCACGTGTAGTAAATGGAAACCCTAACGTAAAACCAGCGACTCGTAAAAGAGTGCTAGATGTTATCGATGAATTAGATTATCGTCCAAATGCCGTTGCTCGTGGACTTGCAAGTAAGAAAACTACGACTGTTGGAGTCATCATTCCAGATGTCACAAACCTTTACTTTGCTAGCTTAGCGCGTGGGATTGATGACATTGCGACAATGTATAAATACAACATTATTCTAGCGAACTCAGACCAAAATAATCATAAAGAAATTCAAGTGTTAAACACATTATTGTCAAAACAAGTAGATGGTATTTTATATATGGGGAACCATTTAACACCTGAATTACGCACTGAGATTATTCGTTCTAAAACACCAATCGTTTTAGCAGGCACGATGGATGCAGAACATGAAATTGCGTCTGTAAATATCGACTATAAAGAAGCAACGCAAGAAGCCGTTGAAACATTGATTGAAAACGGACATAAGAAAGTTGCTTTCGTAACAGCTGCTTTGAAGAATGTAGCTTCTGTAGATTTACGCTTAGAAGGATATAAAGCTGCTTTAGATAAAGCTGGTATTAAATTCGATCCTAAATTAGTATATGAAGTGCCATTGACATACCATGCTGGTGAATCAGTAGCAGAACGTATTCATAAAGCAGGCGTTACAGCTGCAATCGTAACAGATGACGAAACTTCTGTAGGTTTATTAAATGGATTAATCGACTTAGGAATTAAAGTTCCTGAGAAATTCGAAATCATCTCAAGTAATAACTCTAAATTAACGAAGATGACTCGTCCAATCCTTTCAACAATCGCACCGCCTTTATATGATATTGGTGCGGTAGCTATGCGTCTTTTAACGAAGATTATGAATAAAGA